>QMXQ01000158.1 GCA_003662205.1 Candidatus Bathyarchaeota archaeon | reverse complement strand
TCTGGAGGCTGAGGGATACTAGACCAAACCGACTAATAAAAAATGGGGGCTGCGCCTCACTTCTTCAGCAGCCAGAAGAGGAGGCCCTTCTGGGCGTGCATCCGGTTCTCGGCCTGGTCGATGACCACCGACCAGGGTGAGTCCATGACCTCGCTCGTGATCTCGAGGCCGCGGTGGGCGGGGAGGCAGTGCATCACGATGCAGTCAGGCTTCGCGTGAGAGACCAGCTCGGCGTTCACCTGGTAGGGCGGGAAGGCCTTCATCCGCTCCGCCTTCTCCTCCTCCATGCCCGCGCTCACCCAGACGTCGGTGTAGATGACATCGGCGCCCTCGACGCCGGCCGCGGGGTCGTGGGAGACCGTGACGCTCCTACCCGACCGCTCCTCCACCTTCGCGACGATCTCGGGGTCGGGGCTGTACTTCGGGTTGTCGGGGCAGACGACGGTGACGTCCATGCCGACGGATGCGCACCCGATCATGGTCGAGTTGGCGGTGTTGCACCCCCCGTCGCCGACGTAGGCGATCCTCAACCCCTCCAGCCTTCCCTTCTTCTCCCGGATGGTCAGCAGGTCGGCGAGGTTCTGGCAGGGGTGATACCTCTCGGTCATGCCGTTGATGACGGGGACCGTCGCCGCCGCACCGATGCGCTCCATGGCCTCCTGCTTCAGGACCCGGGCCATGATGCAGTCCCCATACCTGCTGAGGACCTTGACGCCGTCCTCCAGGGTCTCGCTCCTGGTGAAGCCCCCGCCCTCGACGCCGTAGAAGATGGCGTGCCCCCCGAGCTGGGTCATCCCCGCCTCGAAGGAGATGCGGGTCCTGAGGGAGGGGAGCTCGAAGAGCATGATGAGGGTCCTCCCCTCCAGGGCGTCCCCATACTTCCCCGGCCTCAGCTTTATCTTCTCCGACAGGTCGAGGATCTCCACGTCCTCCTCCCGCGTGAGGTCGAAGTCGCTCAGAATGTGCCTGAACATCTCAAGTCAACATATGCAACAAGGAGTAGAAAAAGGTTAAAGGGTCTAGGCGTGGAGGAGCGGGGCCGCCTTGGCCTTCTTCTTCAGCGTCCACGCGGTGACGGTCGGCAGCCCCCAGAGCTCGATGAAGCCGACGGCCGCCTTCTGGTCGAAGGTGGTGTCGATGTCGTAGGTCGCCAGGCTCAGGTCGTAGAGGGAGAACGGCGATGACCTGCCCACCACCTGGGCGTTCCCCTTGAACAGCTTGAGCTTCACCTCGCCCATCACCCGCTCCTGGGTCTTGTCGATGAAGGCGTCCAGCGCCTCCTTCAGGGGGTCCATCCAGAGCCCCGTGTAGGTCAGGACGGCCCACTCGTGGTCGACGTGTCTCTTGAACAGCTTCTCATGCCTTGTCAGCACCATCTTCTCCAGGTCGGCGTGGGCCTTCAGGATGACCGTCGCCGCCGGCGCCTCGTACACCTCCCTGGACTTGAGGCCGACTATCCGGTCCTCCATGTGGTCGATGCGCCCGACGCCGTGCTTCCCGGCGATGATCTGAACCTTCTCGATGAGTTCGAGGGTGCTCATCTTCACGCCGTTGAGGGATGTGGGCGCCCCCTCCTCGAAGCCTATAGTGACGTACTCGGGCTCATCCGGCGTCTCCTCTATGGGCGCCGTCCACTCGTAGACCTCGCTGGGGGGCTCCACGTCGGGGTGCTCCAGGACCCCGCACTCGATGGACCTCCCCCAGAGGTTCTGGTCGACGCTGTAGGGGGAATCCGCCGTGACGGGGACGGGGACCCCGTGCTCCTTAGCCCACTCGATCTCCTTATCCCTCGTCATGTTCCACTCCCTGACGGGCGCGATCACCTCCAGGTCCTGGTTGAGGGACTTTATCGTGATGTCGAACCTGACCTGGTCGTTCCCCTTGCCCGTGCACCTGTGGGCGACGGCCTGGGCGCCCTCCTTCTCCGCCACCTCCACCAGCTTCGAGGCGATGAGGGGCCTGGAGAGGGAGCTGCTCACCGGGTAGGTGTCCATGTACAGGGCGTTCGCCTTGATGGCGGGGACGACATAGCCGCTGACGAACTCCTCCTTCGCGTCGATGGAGTAGTGGTTGAGGACGCCGAGCTTCCACGCCTTCTCCTCGATGGCCTCCATATCCTTCCCCTGGCCGACGTCGAGGGTGACGCTTATCACGTCGCTCTCGTACTGCTCCTGGATCCACTTCAACATCACCGAGGTGTCCAGGCCGCCCGAGTAGGCCAGCACAACCTTCTTCTTCGCCATACCGATCAACCATCTCCGTTTCAGGGTGATGGGGAGTAGAACATGGGACACATTTATATATTTTATGACATGCCTGTTACAATTATGGTGGATAACGGCTCAGATAAGACAAAGAGGTCCGTCGCCCAGCTCGTCAGGGAGACCATCCGCATGAGGCCGTCCCTCATGGACGCGCTCAAGATGGGGATCGTCAACTTCTCCGCCCTCGCCCGCATGCTCCAGAGGGAGATAGGGGAGGGGAGCACTGAGGCGGTCAAGGCCGCCATCATCCGGGTGAGCGAGGAGCTGACGGATGAGCGGGCCCTCCAGGAGGAGCGGATCCTCTCCATCCTCAGGGAGTCCAAGGTGAGGCTCCAGGACAAGATCGCCGTCATCATCTCCCCCGAGATGCTCGACATCCCCTACCTGGTGACCGCCTACCTCACCGACAGCTACGTCTACATCGTGGACCAGACGGAGCTCAAGGGGGAGCTCCCGGACGACGTGCAGGTGACGAGCAACCTCGTCGCCCTCATCCTCCTCAGCCCGCCGCGCGTCGAGGTGACCCCGGGCTTCGTCGCCTTCATCACGGGGCTGCTGGCGGGGAGGGAGATCAACATCGTCGAGTTCATCAGCTGCTCGACCAACACGGTCATCGTCCTCGACTCCAGGGACGCCCTGAAGGCGTTCTCCCTCCTCCAGAACTACACTTAGGGGGCGGCTCCACAAACCCTATAAACAGCGAAAAGTTTAGAACCTCGAAGGAGCTTAAGAAGTAGGAATGGCGGAGATCTGTCCCGTCTGCGGCCTGCCCAAAGACCTCTGCGTCTGCGAGGAGATGAGCAAGGAGCAGCAGCGGATCAGGATACGGCTGGAGACCCGGAAGTGGGGGAAGAAGTATACCGTCATCGACGGCATCGATTCTAAGGAGATGAAGCTGAACAAGCTCGCCGCCACCCTCAAGGCCAAATGCGCCTGCGGCGGCACGGCGAAGAACGACCAGATCATGCTCCAGGGAGACCACCGGGAGGCGGTGAAGGACATCCTCGTCGACCTGGGATTCCCCAGCGAGAACATCGAGGTCCAGTAGCGTGGAGGCCCTGAAGGGGCTCTGGGAGACCCTGAAACTGGTCAGGCACCGGAAGCCTCAGCCCAAGTTCTGCCCGAAATGTAAGGGCCACAACATCTACCCCCTCTCCCTGTTCGGGATACTACCGACCACCTACAGGTGCAGGGACTGCGGATACGAGGGCGTCCTCGGGCTCCCTGTCGACCTCCAGGACGAGGACGCCGAGCCGAGCCGGGCTTGAACGGGGGACGGGGGGCGCCGGACGGCCGGGGGAAGGG
>QMXQ01000157.1 GCA_003662205.1 Candidatus Bathyarchaeota archaeon | reverse complement strand
TCGCTCCCCTTCCCCGTGAAGACCCTTGTAGGCACCTGGCTTCGTCAGCTTCCCGTCTTGCCATATCGGTATCGGCGATTCGATCCGGAAATAAACCGTTTGTATCGAGAACTCCTGCGAGGAAAGGAACTCACCGAGAAGGTCTTGGGACAAGGGAATATCTCTCAAAGTAATTTGAATGAGTCTTGGGAAAGGGTGAGGGCATGGGTAAAAATCGGCATGCTAGGTAGCCTTTCCCCAACACGGGAGAACGTTGAGCGCTACTTGCAAACAGCCCTCCAGCAGCTAGCGGATAAACTATTCAGATTAATAAAAGAAAAGCTATTGGGCAAAGAGGGATTGCTTAGGTCTGGATTCCGGAAACGCTACCGGCTTTCCGCCCGGGGTATAGCAGTCCCGGATCCCAAACTTTCCCTAGACGAGGTATTGGTCCCCCCAAAAGTGCTAAGTCGGCTTTTTCCAGATGGCAACTGGCCAGAATATGTCCTTGTGAACCGCAATCCCGCCATTTCGATAACTTCGGCCTTGGGCTTCCGAGTTATTCCCCGGGAGGATGACCTAGCCGTAATCGGGATCCATCCAGTGGTGATGTCCCTTTTTCAGGGCGACTTCGATGGCGATTGCCTTAATCTATTCTTTCCAACTGGTTCCGAGGCGCAGCGAGAACTCAAGATGATCCGACCGAGCTGCGTACTGTGGGAAGATGGAGCCCTTAAGGTCCGGCTAAAGCAGGAACTCGAAGGCCTCAAAGATCTCCCCCAAAACGCGGTGGCCCTGGAGAAGGCGATCCGGGAAAGGTTCACCGCTGCCCCTAAAGATCTTGCCTATTCACACAGCTTTTTCGATTATCCGGTTTCGTTCCCTTCCAAACAGGAGTGGTATGCCCAAGCTCGCGAGGCCCGTAAGGCTTTGGTGCGGGGCAAGTTAGGGGTAAAGGAAGCTGGACATAATCAATTTCTCCTTGCTCAGGCGCTTTTCGACCTCCCCGATCGTGAGGGACTGCGGGCGGCGATGGTGATTGGCGAAGCGATCAATCAGTTGTGTCTTAACGCCGAACTAGATCCCGACAAAGATTACCTGAGGCTCTTAATGAAGGGGGAGGACCTTGAGAAGGCTGCTCGGTTCATGGCCAAGGCGGGAATCCCCGAGCGGTATATCAACCTGGTGGTACACGAACTACAGGCAACGGGAGAGACCATCGAGGCCCTAGCCCGTAGGCACATCACGCGGACCGCCCTCAGCCGGGCCCTAGCTGGAGCTGGCCTCGGCCCCATCCTCGAGGCGGCAAGGAAGGGGATCGAGGAACCCTATGATCTTCAAGCGCTTATCTATGCAGGCTGTCCCGGCCCCAACACAACAAAGTGGCCAGTGTTGCCAGGCCCTGGGCCCAGCCTCCCGTCCCTAAAGAAGAAACCCTCTTCCCCGTTAGTCAAGTTCATCGCCAATCCCCGTGATGCGTCGCGGGGCGTTGTGCCGGTCTTGCTGCGGCTTCCAAAAGGAAGCAGGGAGAGGCGCCGGGACATCCTAACGAAGGCCAAGAGATGTCTTCACCTTAGCCCGGAAGAGCTGAAATCCCTTCAGCGATATTACGCCGAACTCCCCGATGGTAGCATTCACAACATCCCCGATGCCGTTCAGATCGTCAAAAGCAGCTTCGGCCGTAGAAGTTCCCCGAAGTAGAGCAGTCAATCACTGTTTTTTACCGTTACCAACTGCTTTCCTGCGGTTGACCATTAAATAGTGAATATGGAGGTGGCATCATGGGGAAGTACCGTGAGGAGTGGAAACCGGTCACCGTTAGGTTTCCACCCGACCAATACGCCCTCCTGCGCGTCCTGGCAGAGGCGAACCAACGCCCCTTAGCGGTGGAGGTTCGTAATTGCGTGGAACGCGTAATTCTGCAGGCCCTGGCTGAAAACCCGCTTTCCGAAACTTTCTCCGAGAAGTAACTCCACCCTGGGCGTTTCTGCCCACAACCCCATTAGGAGGAATCGCATGAATCGCAAATTTTTGGGTCCTGTTTGGCCTCATGTTGGTCCTAATTTTAATGAGCATCTAAGCAAATTTCGCGAAGAGTTCCTTCGCCGAGAGTGCGCCCGCGATCCGCGTGTGGCGGAGTATCTGGCGCGCCTCGAGGCTCAGGAAAGACTCCCTGAAAGGTTGGCCAAGCTGGAGGAACGGCTGCGGCGCCTGGCTCAGAGCCGCAAGAAAGAAAGGGCTCCTTCCAAGGAGGACACCCGCCGGATGGAAGGAGTGCCTCTGTGAGCGTCCCGAAGATTGCCGGTGGTGGCGGGGTTTACCGCTTCCTCTGGGAGGAAGAACAGATTCGAATCACCGTTTCCCGAATTCGCACCGATCGGCATGGCACGACTACGGCCGAGATCAAGGTGGAAAGCGATGCCTTGGCAAATCCCCACCTCCATATGGCCAGGTTGAATCTCACCTCCTCGACTGCCCGCAAGCGCCTCGCCGATCAATTGGCAGACTTGTACCCGGTCGACTGGGTTCGCATCCTAGAGCAGCTTTGCGTTCTTACCCTGAACCGCGAGCGCGAGGGTGAGCCCTGGCTTTCTCTTACTTCTGAGGACGAAGTGGAACCCGTGAGGTATCTCCTCCCACCTTTCCTTCCCGAGGGTGAGCCCACCATCCTTTACGGGCCGGGAGGGAGCGGCAAAAGCCTTTTCGCTCTTTTAATTGGAATGCTCGTGGCCACCGGCAAGGCGCACCCGAAGCTCAAGCTGAACCCCAACGGTGCGGCCCGCGTCCTTTATTTAGATTGGGAAACGAGCGCGAGCGAGATCAGGCGACGCCTTCACCGCTTGGCCAAGGGCCTAGACCTCGCCGAGCCCGTGGAGCTACGCTATAGGCGCTGCGTTCAACCCTTGGCCGATGATGTGGAAGTTCTCCAAGAGGCCGTTCAAGAGTTCGAGGCTGGACTCCTCATCATCGACAGCTTGGCCCCCGCTTGTGGCGGCGACCTAAGCGTTCCGGAAACGGCGATGGGCTTTTTCCGGGCCCTGCGCCGGTTGAATTGCACGGCCCTCGTGGTCGCCCATCCGGCGAAAAATTCGGAGAGAAAGACGATCTTTGGCTCGGTCTTCTACACGAACCTCGCCCGAAGCGTCTGGGAAGTGCAAACCTACCAAGACGTGGGCGGGGATTCGATTGGCGTCGGCTTGTTTCATCGCAAGGCCAACCTGAGCCGACTGCAGCGCCCCCTCGGAGTAGAGTTCCTCTTTGACGGCGATTTGGGCCCGATCCGGGCTTTCCCCCGCGACGTGGTGGAGATCCCCGAAGTGGGAGAGAACGCACCGGTCCGCACGCGAATTCTGGCCCTCCTTCCCAAGTCCGGCCCCCTCAAGCCGAAAGAAGTAGCCGATCGCTTGGGAGCATCTGAGGGGACAGTCCGCAAGGAGCTTGCGCGCATGAGGGATCGCGGCCTCGTGGCGCAACTCCACGATGGACGCTATGCGGCCCGGGCCCCAGAGGAAGAAGTTGTCCCCTTTTAAGGGAGCGTGGCAGCCGTGTGGCATAGCGTGGCAAGCTCCGTGGCAAGTGCGTGGCAAGCCGTGGCAGCGATCTCGAAAGCGCACTTGCGAACTGCATTTCCTTGGCGTGGCAAGTTGCCACGAAATTGCCACGTGGCAAGCGTGGCAGCAGCCCCC
>QMXQ01000156.1 GCA_003662205.1 Candidatus Bathyarchaeota archaeon | reverse complement strand
GCCGATGAGCCGCTGGATCTCATAGGTGCGACCACTCACACGATGTCTGCTGTCGCGGTCCTTGCCGGCGGCCGGAAGCATGCCGTACTCGGCGGTCACCCAGCCCATCGACTCGCCGTTCAGCCAGCTGGGAACGCCCTCCTCGACGGTGGCGGTGCAGATGACCTGAGTGTCACCCGTCTTTATGAGCACGGAGCCGGCAGGATGCTTGAGGAATCCACGGACTATCTCGACGGGACGAAGCTCATCACTGGAACGACCATCAATGCGCAACACCTGAACAGCATCTCCCGAGAGGATGTCCTGCCAGAGCACAATCGGGGATTTAACTCATCCTTGTACGCGCGCAGTGGCGGCTGGGGGAGCGCGAGGCACCACGTGATTGGTAACAGATAACCTTATGCCCAAGCATTGTGATTAGTCTCCGGAACGGTATAGGATCTTGGCTGAGAGGGGTCCTCTGACAATGATGGACGTGCGGAAGAGATTCGAGACTGCGCTGAACGGCGTGCTGAGAGAGTGGGAGGAGAACGAGAACGCGCGTGGAGCGTACGTGTATGGCGCCTTCGTGAGGGGGACACTGACACTCAACTCGGTCCTGGACCTGTGCATTGTGTGGAATGAGGACGAGGCCCCCGCACCGCTGATGGCCGAACACGAGTCGGTGCGCGTCAGCATGGTGTTCTTCCCCGCCGGCCAGATTGAGATGGTCCTGAGGGGGACCACCGATGACGCCTTCAGGATCGCCGACGTGGTGGGACGACTCAAGGATGCGAGGGTGGTCCTTGACAAGGACGGGACGCTGGACGAGTGGCTGAGGGTCGCCGCGGACTACTCCTGGCCGGAGGAGGTCATTGCCGCCGTCAAGGAGAGGGCCATCAAGCGCCTGGACGAGGCCGAGCGCGCCTGTGACCGCGAGGACGTGATCAGCGCGGTCGAGCTCGTGAGAGACGCGCTGTTCGACCTTGGCCGGGTGATCCTGATGCGCAACAATCTCTACTGCATAATTCGACCGGCAGAGGTGCTCACGGAGGTGCGCATGCTGGACCCCATTGCGTACCAGCTGTTTCTGAGAACGTTCAAGCTCCGCGGAATGGAGGAGGACGACCTCAACGACGTCCTTGAGGACCTCCGGCACTGGCTGACTGTGGCAGAGAGGCGGCTGACAGAGGAGGAGAACATCCCACTGGAGGCCTTCGAACACTTCTCCACGGCACAACGCGGCTACGAGAGTACGCTCGAACTCACCATCGAGGGCGACTATGAGCTGGCCGTGCTGGAGCTGCGCCGGGCAATACATGCACTGGGGAGAGCCCTGCTGGTCACGGACGGGATCCTGGCGCGTGAGCTCAAGGACCTGGTGGACGACCTGAGAGAACATGAGAGCGAGTTCTACAGCCAGATATTCGAGGAGTACGGCGGGTACGACTTTCAGGTCAAGGGCGTGACGAGAAGCATAGGAGAGGCGCGCTTCATCGCGCAGAGGCTGTAGTCGCCGTGGGCGCAGCCCGACACTGACGCACGCGGGCCGGGCAGAGGACTACATTGATTAGGTGTGATTGTGAAGGGCCGTCCGCGACAGGGACGTGCTACCATGGCCGTGCAGGTCGAGATAATCAGTCTTGACAGCGTCGTGCTCTCGCGCGAGAAACAGTTGGCCCTCAAGAGGGAGATCGAGAGATACGCAGAGGCGACGGACTTTGTCATCCGGCGAATCCTACAGGAGCACATCACATCTGCGGCCAAGACCATAGAGGCCGTTCAGGAGGAGTTCGCGGAGCGCTTCGACCGCCGTCCGGAGTACCTTGCGGATGTCGTCAAGACGGCACGCGTCACAATCGGTCAACACCGCAAGATGGCGAGGGTACTCCAGAGCGCCAGACACAAGAGGCCACGATTCAAGGAGGGCAGACTGATCCTCTCGCCACCACTGGTACGTGTCACGGAGCGGGCCCTGCTCCTGACCACGCAGGACGGGAGCGAGCTCCCCATTCCGTTCGACAAGCGCAGCCGAAACAAGAACCTTGACGTTCTCTCAGACCTGGCGGCAGGACGGAGACAGCATGACCGTGTCCGACTGACATGGAGACGTGAGGGATTCGTCGAGATCGACATTCGCGTGCTGGTCGATGCGGAGGAGGCGGACCGTTCATAGTGGACCTGTAGTGGTGGTGACGCGCAGATGCTCTCGGTCAGTCGAGGCTCCACACACTGAGCATTCCAGCAAAGTTGGTCATCAGCACCGACCGCCCATCCGTGCTCCATGCAAGCGACGTGATGCCAGACAGACAACGTTGCGACTGGACAAGATGACGTTCCGACAGGTCCCACACATTGATGGTGCGGTCCCAACCGCCGGTGGCGACCAGGTCGCCGGTGGGCGAGATGGCCACGGCAACCGCTGCATCGCTGTGGCACCCCAGTTCGGTCACAGTCCCTCCGGGGACCTCCACAAGGACCACCCGGCCATCATGAAGACCGAGAATGCAGGCAGTGTCATTGGGGTCTACAGCCATGGCGCGAATGCGCGTGTCGAGAGAGAGTAGGTCACGAGGACGGGCCCTCTTTCGCACCTTGGTCAGACGGCACCGACCGTCCCACGACACCGTCAGGAGGTCATGTCCGTCATTGAGGAGACAGACCCCGGAGACATCCCTGTCGTGGACAACGAGGCTGTGCCGGGTCTCAAGGGAGGCGAGGTCGAACACGACGACCTGACCGCTCTGAGAGCCCGCTGCGCCGAGGCCCGTGTCCGGGTCCACACACAGGGACTTGACAGGGGAGTCATGGGTCAGGGTGGCAACGGCCCCGGAGGAGCCACGTGCGGTGGACCACTTGCGCACCGTCCCGTCCCAACCAACGGACAGCAGCGACTTGTCGGACCCCAGAAAACGCACCTGCACCACGGCATCCTCGTGCCCCACGAGCGCGCGTCTGGCACGACGGGAGCGAGGGTCCAACACGAGTACGCGCCCCGCAGCCGAACCGCAGGCAATCCGTTTGCCCGAAGGACTCACATCGACGCAGAGGAGAGCTGGCGGACTTGTGCTCGGAGGATGGTAGAGGACTGTTTCCTGCAAGGTCGGCCACCGGTACAGCATACAGTTGCGCCGCGCACAGACTTATCACTTGTGGCCGGGCCTGCGACAACGCAGATAGAGCACGGCCACCAGCACGGGAGCGGCTATTGCCAGTGTGAGGACGACGGGCCCTGCGGACAGTCCGTCCGGCTCGAACGTGGTCGACTGATGAGCTGTCTGAGCCACAAAGGCCTCAATGACCCGTCCGACGGCCTCAAGGCTCCCGGCAGCACACTTGTCGGGCGTGTCCTCGAGAGTGTGCCAGTACCACGGAAACGGGTCGTGCTGAATGATGTCGAGGGCGGGGATGCCACAGTCGAGGAACGGGCGATGGTCGTCGATGATCGACCCGCCATAGGACGACAGAAAGACGTCATCATGACCGAGAGAGGCGGCAATCGACCACACCTGGTCTTGAAGAGAACGGGTCGACGAGAGCTCGCGCTTCAGCTGCAGGTTGGCGTCGCCCACCATGTCCAGGAGGACCATGGCACGGATTGTGGAACGGCGCTCTGGCGGAAGTTCTGCGACATAGTGGGTGGAGCCCACGATCCACGACCAGCCCTCGTAGTAGCCACTGTCCTCCGCGTCGAAGAACACCAGTTCCACAT
>QMXQ01000155.1 GCA_003662205.1 Candidatus Bathyarchaeota archaeon | reverse complement strand
TTCATAATCAGCAATCGCTCCGTTGAGGTCGCCCTTTGCCTCGCGTGCCCTCCCTCGCCATAAGTATGCCTCGCCGTTCTTCGGGTCAGATTCAATGGCTTTCGTGGCGATTTGAATAATCTTGTCAAAATCCTGCTCGGCGCTCTTGTTGTCCCCTCTCTGCTGGTGCGTAGTGGCACGCTCATAATAGGCTCCCATATGATCAGGCTTGAACTCAATCACTTTGGTGCAGTCCCGAATAGCGCCATCATAATCCTTCATTTTGACGCGGGCTTCAGCGCGCCTGTAATACGCCTCCACATAGTCCGCCTTCATCTCAATCGCCTTCGTATAGTATGCGATTGCCCTGCCATAATCGCCGTCAAGAGCACAACTCCTGCCAAGTTCAAAGTATTCCTCCGCTGTTCGTGGGCGGCTTTCCGGCGCTACTTCAGGCGCGCGGCGAGTCTCCTCAATCTTCCTCGCGGAAGTTCTCTTGGCTTGCACCCTTGACACACCGCCAGAAGCGCTTTTTCTACGCGCGTGACCTTGGTAGTGAAAGTGTCTGACAGAAAGCCAAATCAAACCGCCAAATCCAAAACACACTATCGCCACAGACGCACTCACCGCTAAGCACCTGACCAACAGCCTCCTCTTGAAGGTAAACCTCACCCCCCCATCTCCCCTTTCGCGTATTTGTGCGCCAACTGACCTGTTCGCCTCCTTCTCTGCGTAGGCACACGGTTGCTGTGCGAGAGGCTTTGCGATGAACTTCGTTCCGCATTTCGGACACCTTATCTTCTTGTTCAAGTAAGAATCCTGCGCCGAAAGAGTCCTGCCACAGTGCGGACATGCAACTTTTATCGCCATCTGCTACCCACCTTCTATCTCATCATTGTTTTCTGCTGGTTAGCAACAAAAAGAGTGCTCCAACTATCCCAAAAATGATACCCAAAACAATGACGACCTTAGCCACCGTCCCTAATATTTTGCCGACTGTGCCACCTACTCGCGACTCTATAGCATCGCCAACCGGGTCCCCAACATAGGCGAGCAGCAGCCTCACTATTAGCCTCACCACTTGAGACTTCCTCACTTATGCTCGTCAGAACCGAGAGTGTCTTGAGTATAGTTGAAAATCGAGGGGGATGCTACCTCTCTTCTCAATCTCTCCTCCAATTCCGCCAACCCCCTCCGACCTCGCACCTTCCTCATCCTCCTCTCCGCCTCCATCAACCATAAACCACACCACCTCATCACCTGCCCCACATCCCTCCACCTGCTCACCCGTTCGCATACCCCCTCCCCCAAACTCAAACAACTCTCCACCGTGTTGGTCGTCCTCAAACTCCTCCGCAACTCTCCCCTCACTCCAAGCCGATGCAATGTCAGCGTCTCCTCGCACAATGCCTGCCTGTTCTGCAGCATCCTGTAGGTCTGCAGTTGGACTTCTCTGCCGTTTTTTGTGCGGACGCGGGGACGCGTTATGGGCATTTTGACTGCGGCAACGCAGACATAACCTGGTTGAGAGCCCCAGCGGTAGAGTTGGCGGTGAGGGTTGTTTTTGTAGCGCGGACCGCAGATGGCGTCTGCTTCTGCCTGCAGCAGTGCTTCGGCGAGGTTTATGGCGAGCAGGCGGGTTGCGTGGATGGTTGGGTTCTGCAGCAGCGAGGTCAGTGATTGGTTGAGGTTTTCTGGGAAGGTGATTGCGTTGTTTGTGGATTTGTGATACTTTTTCATAGGGGACCCTCCTATTAGGTTTTTTGGTGTTGAGATTTTCATCATATGGGTCCCCCAACGATTTTCAACTAACCCTGCAACACCCTCCCAAAACTGGGAATACCTCAGAAATTTTGGACTTGACGGTGCACCTTTTGGTGAATACAATCTTATTGCAGGTAGCGATTGGAGAGCTGGCGTGAGGGGAGGCAGAGAAGGTTTGCGTGGGCGTGTCGGCTATGTGGTTGTGGTGGCGGCTGCTGTCGCGCTTACCGCTGTTATCTTTCATCTGTCACGCCAAATGGCGGAGAAGAAAAGACGTCTTCTGTCTGCCCTGACAAAGGCGGAGGAGGCACTGAAGGAGGCGCGCTGGCACGAGGCGATAAAACGTGCGGAGGAGGCTCTCAGAATCAACAAACATAGCGCAAGGGCTCGCATTATACGGAGAAAAGCGGAGAAGAGGCTAACGCGCTTTCAGAATTTGATCACCTCAGCACAGAAGGCGGTCCGCGAGGGGCGATTTGTGAAGGCGTTGGACTGTCTAAGCGAAGCGCTAAGAATGAGACCAGGCGATGCAGGGGTAAAGGGTTTGAAGGATGAGATTAAGCGCAGAACGGAAAGGTACCACTCGATGGTCGCCGTCGCAGAACAAGCCTTGAAGGCATACCGATACGAGGACGCTATCAGGTATGCAGGAGAGGCTCTCAAAGCAAAGCCACGGGACCCGAAAGCCCGTTCTATCCGGGCAAAAGCGCAGGAGTGCGAAAAGCGCCTGGCGGAATTGCTCGGTCAGGCGAGGGCGTTTCTGGGCGAAAACCGTTTTGCGGAGGCGGCGAAATGCATTGAAGGGGCGCTGAAACTCAAGCCCGACGACCCGGAGGTTCTGGCGCTGAAACGGGAGGCGGCGGAGAGGGAAAGGGAATACCGTTTCGCGAAGGCGCTTGAGGCGGCGAAGGCGGCGCTGAAGCAGGGACGCCACAATGAGGCGCTGCGTCACCCTTGACACAGCACACAAAATCAAACAGGCAGACCCGCAGGTGAAGAGTCTCAGGGAAGAGGTACTGAAAGCGAGGGAAGCGGCATTCAGGCAACTGCTGGACACTGCGCGCTCTCGCATCGGTGGGTTGTGGCGAGAATACCATCAAGTTGTGGGATGCGGAGACAGGCAGAAAACTCTGCACACTACACGGGCATAAAGAAACAATAAGAGCGCTGGCGTTCAACCGCAAACGCTCCATTCTTGCATCCGCCGATTCAGGAACCACGGTGAAACTGTGGCGTATCCCCAAGAGATGACCACAGGAATGCTGCTTCTCCTTTAAGAGCCCATAAATCTTCATCTCCTGCCCCATAAACGATGTAATCTCCGGTGCGTGTTCCTGCAGGAGAGAACCTCAAGCGAATGAGCGGAAAACGACGATTCACGAAAAGGGCTATGGAGATGCTGTCATCGCGTCTAGGGAGGGGAACACACAGGTGGCGGAGGCTGTTTGGAGCGCGGTTTTTTAGGATTTGAGGAGACGGGGATTGAGGGAAGTGGGATTTGTTGTGTCGGACGCAAGTGTGGGACTGAGGGATGCGTTGAGGCGGAGTTATCCTGGTGCGGAGTGGCAGAGGTGCAGTGTACACTTTATGCGCAATCTTTTGGGACGGGTGAGGGCAGGGGATGTGAGGGAAGGGGTGTATGGGTGCTGCTTGTAACTTCCCTTCGTCTACGACTACGCTTCGTTACAAGCAGAGAAACAATTACACAACATTTTGGACCTGACTTACAGTTACCTTGCGTGGACAGAGGGTAAAAAGCAGGCTATACTTGTGGGGGTAGGCAAGGAGCAGGGAGATGGGCGAGATATTTGAGAAAGTAAGCGGCAATCTTGCTGCCTAATGCAGGATGAGGTAGGGATATCCCCGAACTGAAGTTCGGGGCTTCCGATGGGGGGTGGGTGTGACGCAGATACGGTGTTGATTTTGCCGCTGTGCGGACTTAAGTCCGCACAGCATATCAGCATCCATTATGGAAGCCCCGTGCTTGTAG
>QMXQ01000154.1 GCA_003662205.1 Candidatus Bathyarchaeota archaeon | reverse complement strand
GGGCTGCTCTCCTCAAGGCGGTTCGAGCTGGTCCTCGCCCTGCAGGTTCTGATGGGGATCTCGGCGGCGCTGTGGGTCCCGGCAGAGCAGGCGTGGATCGCCAGTAACGTGGCGCCCGAGGAGGATGCCGCAGCTGAGCAGCTGCGACGCGATGAGGAACCGCCTGTACCCTGCCCGGTCCACCAGCCGGCCCAGAGGGATCTGGGCGGCCGCCCACGCCCCCGTCATGGCCGTGGACATGAGGCTCAGCATGTAGGGGGTGTATCCGTGGCTCCGGGTCAGCATGCCGTAGAGCAGCCTGTACCCCAGGTTGAAGGCGAAGAGGTCCAGCGTCATGCTCAGGTAGAAGCCCCGCAGGTGGGGCGGGGCCTGAAGGCGTCGATCATCGAGCGCGCAAAGCGGGTCCACGTCATCTCGACCCCCTCCCCGCGCCTCTGGGTCTCCGCGAGCTTCAGCTGCACCAGCAGGAGGCTGGCCACCCCCAGGCCCGCCGAGAGGTAGAAGACGGGCGTGTACCCGCGGGCGGCCGCGAGGAGGCCCGCCGCCATGGGGGCGATGAGGCCCGTGGCCATGTAGCTGGTGTTGAGGATGCTGTAGGTCATGCCCAGCTCCGCCGTCCCGGACGACTCCGCCGCGAGGGTGCTCCAGACCGGCTCGACGGCCGCGGAGAGGCCGACCAGCACGACGCCGAGGAGCAGGAGGTGCCACGACCCGGCGAGGACGAAGAGGGCTAAGGCGGTGACGAGGAGGAGCTCCCTCAGGACCAGGAACCTCTTCCTGCCGTAGGCGTCCGAGGCCGCCCCGATGATGGGCTGGACGGAGATCCTGGTCAGGTCTATGGCGCTCTCCAGCCCGCCTAGGCTCCTCATGGGGATGCCCAGGCTGAGGGCGAAGGGCTGCCAGACGACCGATCGCATGTGGTCCCCGGCGCCGCGGAGGGCCGCGATGAGGGCCATCAGCGGGATGTTCCCTCGCCGCCTCAGCGCGCCTCGCAGCCCGGCCAGGATGCCCATCCTCAACGCCTCGAAGGTGGAAGATTAACTCTCCTCAAGTTCTTAAACCTAACTGGGCGCGGCCCCAGAACGACGGACGATCCCCCTGACGGGGCACCCGAGGAGGCGGCAGCTATCTCTCAAGGATGAACGCTGGTCCCTTCTGCAGGGCGCCTCTCACCTGCTTTATCAGCATCCTCTCGCCGAACCTGCTCCCGACAGCAACAGGCGCAAGCTCCTCGGCCTGCGCCGCGGCGCGGTCCAGCCTCTGGGCGCTCTCGGCGTAGATCCGGAAGAGGACGTCCCCCTCGGAGACCTCGTCGCCCATCTTCGCCCTCAGCAGCAGCCCGGCTCCCTTGTCGCTCGGCGTGCCCGCGGTCCGGGCGATCTGGGCGATGGCCCTGTTGTTGATCCAGAGGACCCGGCCGCTCCTCTCCGCCCTTACGTCGATCCACCTGTCGCCGACGGCCAGGTCCTCCGGCTTCACCTCGGGGTCGCCGCCCTGGGCCTCGATGATCTGGCGCAGCTTCTCCTCAGCCTTGCCCGAGGAGAGGAGCTCCAGGGCCCGCTCCTTCCCGTTCTCCTCCCCCACCATCTCCAGGAGGATGCCGGCCAGGCTCGTCGCCTTGTCGATGAGGTCCGGCGGACCCCCGCCCATGAGGGTCTCCAGGGCCTCCCTCGCCTCCAGGTTCGGGCCGATGGCCCACCCTATGGGCTGCTCCCCCTCTGCCCGCGCGCACTCGACGTGCATGTCGAGGCGCGCGCCCAGCTCTATGAAGTTCCTGGCCAGCTGCTGGGCTTGGTCGAGGGTGTTTATCTTGGCGCCCCTGCCCGTGGGGATGTCGACCACGATGTGGCTGGAGCCCATCGCCTTCTTTTTGCTCATGATGGAGGGCAGCAGCAGGGGGTCGATGGAGAGGGGGTACTCGACTCGGATGAAGAGGTCGTCGGCCGGCGCGAGGTCGAGGGCGCCCCCCCAGACCACGCACGCGTTGACCTTCTCCACCACCTCGATGATCTCCTCGATCCTCAGGTCGACGGGGCAGAGGGCCTCCATCCTGTCGGCGGTCCCCGCGGGCGACGTGATGGCCCGAGAGGAGGACTTGGGGATGGTGTAGCCGGCGGCGGCGATGATGGGGACAACGAGGAGGGTGGTCTTATCACCGGGGACGCCGCCGATGCTGTGCTTGTCCAGTATGGGGGTCCTGTTGAAGCCTATGGTCCGCCCCGCCTTCACCATCGCCCGGGAGAGGGACTCCGCCTCCTCCATGCTCAGCCCGTGGACCTGGAGGGCGGTCACGAAGGCAGCGAGCTCGATGTCGCTCAGGTGCCGCTCGACGACATCCTCCACGATCAGCTCCATCTTCCGGGCCGTCAGCTTGCCCCCCATGATCTTCTCCCTGATGAAGCGGAGGGACTCAGGCCTCTCCGCCGGCCTCACCTGGACGGTGTCCTCCTCCCTCAGCCCGAGCCTCTGCCTGACCTCCTCGTAGATGCCGAGGACTCCCTGGGGGAACTCGGAGGCGATGTTGAGGATGGCCACCACCTCGGACCCCGCAGTCTCAAGCCTCACCCTGTCGGAGGAGATGACCCCGAGCCTCTCCGCGTCCCTCGCCCCGATTATGACTATGAGGTTGCCGCCGGCCTCGATCTCCAGGAGCCTCGCCTTGAACTCCAACGCCGCGCCCTCCAGAAATCCGATAGAGATATGGCGGAGGAAGGGTAAAAAGGTATTAGCGGAGGCGGTTCCGACAGACGCCTTCGCGGAGAACCGACCGATATGCGTTACCTCGACTTCATCGACCTCACCTACGAGCCGTCCGAAACGGACGTCATCTGTGACTTCCACGTGGAGCCCCTGGGCATCTCCCTAGAGGAGGCCGCGGGCGGCGTGGCGGCGGAGAGCTCCATCGGCACCTGGACCGAGCTGACGACCATCAAACCCTACGTCGAGAGGCTGCACGCCACCGTCTTCCAGATCGAGGGGAACGAGGTCAGGATAGCGTACCCCGTCGAGCTCTTCGAGCCGGGGAACATGCCCAACATCCTGAGCAGCGTGGCGGGGAACGTCTTCGGCCTCGGCGCCATCAAGCGCCTCAGGCTGAACGACATACACCTCCCAGAGGCGCTGGTGAGGAGCTTCAGGGGGCCCAGCTACGGGATCGAGGGGGTGCGCCGGCTGCTGCGGGTTGAGGACCGCCCCCTGGTGGGGACCATCATCAAGCCGAAGCTGGGGCTGAGGACCCGGGACCACGCGAGGGTCGCCTACGAGGCCTGGATCGGCGGCTGCGACATCGTCAAGGACGACGAGAACCTGAGCAGCCAGGCCTTCAACCCCTTCGAGGACCGGGTGGTGGAGACGCTGGAGAGGCGGGACCGGGCGGAGGAGGAGACGGGCGAGAGGAAGGCGTACATGGTCAACGTGACCGCGGAGACGGGGGAGATGATCAGGCGGGCCGAGTTCGTGAAGGACCACGGCGGGAGGTACGCGATGGTCGACATCATAACCTGCGGCTTCTCCGCCCTCCAGGCCGTGAGGGAGCAGGACCTCGGCCTCGTCATCCACGCCCACAGGGCGGGCCACGCCGCCTTCACACGGATGGAGCGCCACGGCATCAGCATGAGGGTGATCGCCAAGGCGGCGAGGATGGTGGGCGTCGACCAGCTCCACGTGGGGACCGCCGTCGGGAAGATGTCCGAGGGCAGGGAGGAGGTGCTCGGGAACGTCGAGGCCCTCAAAGGGC
>QMXQ01000153.1 GCA_003662205.1 Candidatus Bathyarchaeota archaeon | reverse complement strand
CTTCAGGACGGCGATGGTCACGCCTCCCGCAGGCTCGGCGAACACGCCCTCCGTCTCCGCCAGGAGCCTGATGGCATCCAGAATCTCCCTGTCCGAGCCGGACTCCGCGACGCCCCCCGACCCCCGGATCGCCTTGAGGGCGTAGAACCCGTCGCCGGGGTCCCCGATCGCCAGGCTCTTAGCTATGGTCTCGGGGTGCTCGATGGGCTCGACATCGTCGGAGCCGGCCTTGAACGCGTCCGCGATGGGGGCGCACCCGGATGCCTGAGCCCCTATCAGCCGGATGGGCGCGTCGTCGATCAGGCCCAGCTCCTTGAACTGGCGGAACCCTCTATCCAAGGCGCAGAGGAGCGCCCCGCTTCCCAGAGGGACGATGATGCTGCCGGGAGCCCTCCACCCGAGCTGCTCGCACACCTCGAAGGCCAGAGTCTTCGACCCCTCCACGTAGTAGGGCCTGAGATTTATGTTGGCGAAAGCCCAGCCGTACTCCTCCGCGGCCTGCGCCGCCAGCCGGTTGGCCTCATCGTAGGTACCGTCCACCGCGACGATCCTCGCCCCGTAGATCGCTGCCTGCAGGACCTTGTTGAGTTCCGTGTTCGCGGGGACGAATATGTAGCAAGGCAGCGCGGCCTTGGCGGCATGCGCGGCGACCGCCGCCGCGAGGTTCCCCGTAGAGGGACACCCCACCGCCTCGGCCCCGAACTCCAGAGCCTTGGAGACCGCGACGGAGGAGGGACGATCCTTGAAGGAGTTGGTGGGGTTGACGGTGTCATCCTTAATGTACAGGCTCTTGATCCCGAGGGCGTCCGCGAGGCCCTCGCACCGACGTAGAGGCGTGTAGCCCGCGCCCAGGTCGACGATGTGCTCCTCGTCGTCGAGGGGAAGAAGCTCGCGGTACCGCCAGACGGTCCTGGGCCTATATCTGAAGGTCTCCCGGCTGACCTCGATCTTCTCGAGGTGATAGACGGCTTCGAGGGGTCCAAAACACTCTTCACAGGCGTAGATCAGGGTCGGAGGGTACTCAGCGCCGCACTCCCGGCACACAAGTCCCTTAACAAAGCTGTTGAGTTCATCTACCTCCTTGAAGTTACCCATATTGGCACTGATTCTTTTATTTATTTTTTCTTGTCAATTATATTCCTGAAGGAATGATGAC
The DNA here is from genome assembly GCA_003662205.1 of Candidatus Bathyarchaeota archaeon. Classification (GTDB taxonomy): domain Archaea; phylum Thermoproteota; class Bathyarchaeia; order TCS64; family TCS64; genus B46-G15. The sequence goes on along the minus strand of QMXQ01000153.1, from coordinate 2,632 downwards.
GTCGGGGTCATGTGAAACTGGGCGCCATTTCTTCTATTAAACAAGATTTCTATCTGGTCTAGGCAAATGTGGATCTTAAATGAGTGTAGAGAGCAAGAGGCCAAGAGTTGTTGTGCCAGTCATCGATAGAACGAGCATGACATTGGCTCCCATCGCGGGTATAAGCCGCTCTATATCCGCGTAATCCTTGAGCACACTTCGCGTGGCCCTCAGCGCAAATGGGAGAGTCACAAATGTGATGAGCATTGTGCCTGGCATCAGCCTGAGAAGGACACATACTACGACCCATGTATAGGTCGAGGCGATGAGTAACCCGTAGACCTTTGATGATCTAGCCAGTCCCAGACTAATGACTGCGTTCCTCCGCCCCGCGGTCCTGTCAGCTTCGACGTCGGGAAACTCGTTCAGGAATAAGAGGGTGCCGACGAGGATGCCGGGGACGATGCTAGGGATTAGCGCCGAGAGGCTGTATCGCCCTGTCTGGATAAAGTATCCGCCCATGACCATGAGAGGTCCGAAGTTGAGACCTGCGAATAACTCGCCTACGAACAGGTGAGTCAGAAAGGTCGTGTAGAAGTAGATAGTGAAGGCAGCGACTGCGACGAGGGGGAGGATCATCCATCCGGTGGTTAGAGCGAAGTAGACGCCGATGGAGCCGCCGAGGATGAGGCACCCGACCGCGAAGAGGTAGACGTCCCTCGGGTTGAGCAGCCCGGCGGGGAGGATGCCGCTGCCGCCGCTGAAGGGGGTCCGCCTCGTCTTCAGGTCCAGGCCGCTCTTGTAGTCGAAGTAGTCGTTGATGACGTTGACGCTCAGATGCGCGAGCATCACCCCCGCCAGCCCCAGAAGAGCGCGAAACACGTTGAAGCTCCCCTCGACGTATGCCTGGGCCAGGCCGACCGAGAAGACGAGGGGGGTGAGCAGTAGGAAGCTCGGCCGGGTCTCCATGAACCAGACCTTGAGATTCATCTTGCCACCCTCTATTCGACGAGAGGGAACCCCCTAATATAGGCTTCGCGGCCCGCGCCCCCGGAAGCCTAAAGTTAAAATACGTTGTCGAAGGGTTTAATACGGATTTGAAAAAGGACCAAGAGCCTAGGAGGGGGCGGATGCCCAAATTCGTCGAGATGCTGAAGGAGAGACAGGCGTTCATCAACGGGGTCATCGAAGACCTCAGCCTCGACGATGTCCACTCCCTCCTTCAGGTCCCTACCAAATACGCTCTTCTAGCAGGGGGGAAACGTCTCAGGCCCATCATCTGTATGCTCTGCGCCGAGGTCGCGGGCGGTGACTACAAGGAGACGAGGGACGCCTTCCTCGCGTTGGAGCTTATACACAATGGCACCCTCGTGCACGACGACATCATCGACGAGGACCTGTTCAGGCGCGGCAGCCCATCCGTGCACGTTAAGTTCGGCGGGAAACGGGCCGTGCTCACCGGCGATGCCCTCCTCAGCCTCGGCCTCAGGTACGCGACGAAAACGAGGAACCTCGACATCGTCAAATGGCTCTCGGACACCGCCCTGAAAATGGTGCAGGGCGTCGCCCTCCAGACGTTCCACCGGCGGAAGGTTGCCTCAGAGGCGATGTACCTGAACATGGCCTACCTCAAGAGCGGCAGCCTGTTCGAGGCCGCCGCGGCCCTCGGGGGCCTCGTCGGCAGCAGCAGGCCGGAGGTCGCGGAGAGGCTCGCCGACTTCGGCAGGAACTTCGGGATAGCCTACCAGATCAGGGATGACATCTGCGGCGTCTTCGCCGAGGACAAGACGGACGACCTATCCCGGAGCGACATACTCAACGGGGACCTCACCCTCCCCTTCATCTACGCCCTGGAGTCGGAGGCGATATCCGAGCAGGATAAGAACAGCCTGATGGACGTGTTCCTGGGGCGGACGGAGCAGATCGGCGACAAGGAGGTCCAGCGGATATACGAGGAGACCGGCGCCCTCGACCGGTCCATCAGAAAGATGAAGGACTTCGCCGAGAAAGGCAGAAAGAGCCTGAACAACTTTGAGAAATCCGACGCCGGGGACTGCATCCACTACCTTCTCGACCAATACTACAAGTATTTCAAGCCCAGAAAGAAGCTCAAGATCGCCATCTAAAGCCTCGACACACTGTATTCTATAACGCATGACGGAATAATTGATAAACACTCCTCGAAGAGAGGAAAAGGCTTTTAATTTACGGGTAAAAACGATTTTGATTCATGTATACAGACAGTCCTTTTTGACGACACAAACCAAGCATCGAGAACTCATATACCTTTTTCAAAGAATAGTCATCGTTTTCACCTAATAGAGGTGTTGTTAAAATCACACTTAGCTGAAGCCAAGTTTTTCTAGTCATTTTGTTTTCTCAGTTTTGAACAGGAGTGATTTTTTATATTTTTCATATTTCCAGCAAAAATATAGATTTTTTATCCATAACATAGTTATATTTTCTATTTCGCTCCCTTTTAGGGGAATTTAATGAGTTAATAGTAAAACGTATTGCGAGACGAATTGAATAAAGTGAATAAAAAATGAATGAAAAAAAGACGCCTACAGCTCTAAAGAAATATTTCTTACTTGTAGTTGTTTTATCCGGAATTTCTGGATCTATCATCTCGGTCCTACAGAGTGGGATCATG
>QMXQ01000152.1 GCA_003662205.1 Candidatus Bathyarchaeota archaeon | reverse complement strand
CCGTCATCATCGACTTCATCTCGGATATCGCCATCCACTACGGCGGCATCCGCTACGCACTGGAACTCCTCTTGGAAGCTGGAATCCAAGCCGACGCCGATAGATCCAGGACGGTGGGGGCGGAGCATGTGAGGCGGGCCCACGCCAACATCCCTAAAGGGGTGAATGGCGCCTACTACCCCGCACAGCTCTCCCTCCACAAACAACTTCTGCTATCCGCCATCATCCAAACCCTACAACAAACCAATGAGCCATACGCTCCCGTTCGAGACATCATCGAGGAGTATCACCTACTCTGCGAAGAATACAATAAGGAGCCCGAGAATGAGGACCTTCTACACCGCTACCTCAAGGACCTAAAAAACGAGGGTTACATCCTCACGAAAGAAGGCGAACTGGTGGGAACCGAATTCCCCGTTGACCGCATGGTAAAATCAGTGGAGATCGCCTTAAAACAGACACTGGAAGCCTGAGGGCGCGTAACCAGTTTTCAGGGGGGACTCCCTGGGCTCGAAACCTTCGTAACCTCTTTTAAACCCTAGACGAATCTTCAATGCGGCGATTTTGAGATGAAACGTCGCCGCCTCGAGATATCGCCCAGGGAGCTTGTTCTTCTTCACAGGTGCCTGTCCAGCAAGATTTGCATCCGCATATTCCGGGTACTCCACGAAAACGGGGTCCTCAACATCTCGTCCGTATCCCGAAGAGCGAGGTGCAACAACAAAGACGCGTTGAAACACCTCAGAAACCTTGAGAAGCTCGGCATCGTCCACGAAGAATTCTACGCCGGGCGCCACACCTTCACCCTGAAAAAGAACGACCTCTCGGAGTTCTTGAAAAGAGCCATAGAGATTGAACAGGCATGTATGGGGCGGTCGCGCCCAAGACCAACCTCCTGAACGGTGGCTGGCTGAGATGGCCGGAAGGCTGAAGAGGTTCCTGGTCAGCGCCCCTGAGAAGTTCCTCGAGGAGTTTGACCGAGAGACGCGCGGCCGTTTTGTTAATCGAAGCGAGGCTGTCAGGGCCGGGATGGCCATGCTGCTAGAATCTTTAAAAGGCGGGCGGGGCGACGAGGGTTGATCTAATCAGGCTTTGACCAAAGCCCGTAGAGTATCTTCCTGATGGCGTCCCTGTAGGCCTCGTCGGCGCTCACATACGGGGCTTCGCCGGAATCAACCCACCGTTTAATGAGGTCGTAGTCCTCGGCGGGGACGCTGACACTCACGTAGAACCGCCTCTGGTTCCTACTCCTGCTTCTGGGCATACCTCTCCCTCAGCCCGTAGTGCTCGATCATGAGGAGCCCGGCCTCCCGGCACAGATCGGCCACGGTCTCATATCCACTTTTTTCAACGAACTTGACAATCTCATCGTGTAGAGGCCTCGGCATGTTTATCCTCTTGTATCTGGCAGGCATCTCCCCGTCCTCCCCTCACAGCCAGTGATATACCAGGCATATCTTATACATATGACACTATTTATCTGTTTCCTCAACCCTTCAGATCCCAGATGAGCCGTTCATAGGAGGGGTGTTGGAATAAACAAGGGGTTCAACACATCCTGTTTTGCTAAGATCGGGGTTCTCGTCCCGAAGACCCTTCTGGAGCGATTAGACCGGGCCATCGAGGGCGAGTTTCTCTCGAGGAGCGAGGCCATCAGGCGAGGCATAAACCTCGTGGTTCAGGAACTCAATGCCCTGAAAGAGGAGGCGAGGCGATGAAACCTCGCGGTGGAGATGCGGAAAATCTACCCTGAGCGTGCCCAAGATGGCCGGACACGTAGAACCGAAGGAAAAGGCGCCTGACAAGCTGCAGCGCCATCCAACCAGTATAAACGTGACACTTACGAGGAAACTACTGCTTCAACTTCTAGACGACCCGGCAGCCCTCGTTCATATGACGGCCTTCGACATCAAGCCCGTTGAGGTAGAGGAGAAGATCGCTGAGGCCCTCAGATACCTGGAATCCACGTCGCGAAGGGCGAAGAGACCCGGACCATCACACGGCAGCCACTCGCCGGGTTGAAGTGGAAAAAATGTACGATCCACGGATTATAGACGTCCTCTCCGACGTCACAGCCCGCGTCCTCGAGGAGGCCCGTAGCAGCATACTCGTGAACGTGGCGAGGGAGCTTGGCATCGAGCCGGGATCCATCGAGGAGCCACTAAACTACAAGAAAGACACCGTCGGCTACTACCAGGTCGAGGCCCAGGATGAAGGCCTGACCGTGCACTGCAGGCCCTTAAAGCCCGTCTCAACTCAGGGCGGGCCATTCCAATGGCTCAAGAAGAGGCTTAACTCCTCGAGCTTCAGCTACGCTCACAGCGACAGCGGCGACATCAGTATTTCTCTAGGCACCAGCGATGATAGGCGGAAGGTTCTCAACTGGGTCGCCTGGGCCTACAGCAGGCTGCTTCAGGAGGCCCCCGGTAAATGAAGTGGAACAACGATCTTATCAGGGAGCTCGCTGAAGCCGGGGGGATCAGCCCCGTTACCCTGAAGCACTTGGTCGCAAAGTTGATGCGCGAACTATACTACGGCGAGCCGGAGCAAGCGGGAGGTGGGGGAAGTTATCTCATAAGCCGTGACAGTAAGGGGAGACCCACGCCGACCATCAAGGAATTGGCTGAGGTTATCCAGCTGTGAAAGTCGAGACGGACGCCACGCTAAAAGAGCTGTTCATCTCGGCTCTGGAGAAAAAGCACGGCGGGAAACGGGGGGAGATCCATGTCTCCGACCTCGTCTACTGCCTGAGGGAGGCCTACTGGCGGAAAATCGACCCGGCTCCGCCCACCGAGAAGCAGCTGAGCTTCTACGTGGATGGAGCCCGACGCCACAAAGCCCTCCAGGTTCTCCTCGAAGCACGCTGCGAAGTCCCCGTGTCAAGATGGGGGATCCACGGCACCGTGGATATGCTCCTCGACGGCCCGGTGGAGATCAAGACCACCAGGGCCCGGAGGAGCCTGCCCAGCCATTATTTCAAGCAGCTCGGCTATTACGCAGTCCTAACCCGAAGCCAGCGGGGAAGCCTCATCGTCCACAGGCTCAACTCCGAGCCGCCATGGGAGTTCTACCGGATCAAATGGTCTCAAGCCGAACTGGAGGCCCTCGCAACAGAGATGCGAAACCGTGCATCCCTCCTACGAAAGGCTCTGAAGCAGAGGGATCCACGCACATTGTCACCTCCGGGACCCGACATGGCATGGAAGTGCCGGAGCTGCCGGTACAGGAACCGCTGCCGTGAGGAGACCAAGATGTGACGGGGAGAACCCACGGCGGGAGAACCACACCCTACACCGAGCTGGATGACGACTCGTGCGGTGAGTACTTCAAACATGTAAACGGCCGAAAGCGGTTCATGCCAACCAGGCTAAGCCGGGACATCAGGCGCCTCCACCTCTTCGTCACCCTCAGAGAAACCGGCGACATATACGTCTACAACGACGACCTCGGCATCTACAGTCCACGAGGAGAAGAGCTCATCAGGGAGGAGGTCGCCAAGGCCCTTGGAGAAGCCCACAGGAAGCGCCACGCCGACGAGGTGGTCTACCACATCAAGGTGAGCACCTTCAGCGACCGCACTGAACTCCAGACCCCGCCCCACATACTGGCCCTGGAGAACGGCATCCTAAACCTCAGAACCCGCGAACTCGAACCCTACAAACCCGACTATTTCATCCTGAATAAAATACCCGTCCGCTACAACCCCCACGCCAAATGCCCAAGGATCCTACAATTCCTAAATGAAATTCTCGACACCCATGACATCCCCGTAATACAAGAACTCTTCGGATACTGCCTGCTCAAAGACTACCACATCCACAAAGCCTTCATGTTCGTCGGCGGCGGACGGAACGGGAAGAGTACCCT
>QMXQ01000151.1 GCA_003662205.1 Candidatus Bathyarchaeota archaeon | reverse complement strand
GGTCGTGTACGGGGTGAGCCGGACGCCCTTCACCTTCGCCGTCAGCTACCTGGCCGGCGTCGTCTCGGGCCTGCTGGGCATCGGCGGGGGCGGGATAAAGGTGCCCGCCATGAACGTGCTGAGCAGCGTCCCCATGAAGGCGGCGGTGGCCACGAGCAACTTCATGATCGGGGTGACGGCGGCGGCGAGCGCCCTCGTCTACATCAGGAACCAGTACTGCGACGCCTTCGTCACGGCCCCCGTCCTCCTCGGCACCCTCATCGGGGCATCCGTCGGCGCTCGGCTGACCAACCGCGTCCGCGGCCCCCTGCTGAAGAAGTTCTTCATCGTGGTGCTCTGCATTCTGGGGGTGAGGCTGATCCTCTCGGGGGTGGGCGTGTAGATTGGAGGAGACAGGGGTTCGCCGTATGGAGCTTGTGATCTCCCACCTCCTGCGGTGCGGCGTCCTCCTCAGCGCGGCCCTCGTCATCCTGGGCCTGGCGCTGACGGCGGCCACCGGGGACACCTCCTGCCCCTACGGCGTGATCACCCTCGACTGGATCCTCGGAGGGAATCCGTTCTTCGCGCCCTCCCATGTGCTGTTCCTGGGGTTCTTCATCCTCATCGCGACGCCCATCCTTCGCATCGCGGCCTCCATCCTCATGTTCCTCAAAGTGGGAGACAACGTCTTCGCCGCGATCACATCCCTGGTGATGATCATACTCCTGCTCAGCTTCTACCTCGGCGTGGGATGAGGATACAGCAGCCCCCAACGCCGGAAAGGATGGAGCCGCGGCGATTTGATGCCGCCCCCGCCATCTCGCGTGGGATCGTTACGCCAGGAGGGCATGCGGCGGCTAGAAAGGATTTTAATTTCCCTCGCGATGGTGCGGGGGGTGGGACTTGAACCCACGAAGGCCTGAGCCACGAGATCTCTTCCCGAGCCCGCGATCTTAAGTCTCGCCCCTTTGGCCAGTCTCGGGTACCCCCGCGCCCGCGACAAAGACTCCCCTCCAGCCTATAAGATTTTACGTGGAGGCGGGAGCTTGTGTTTTGTCGGGGCTACTCTTAAAAACCCTGACAGATATCCCATACGTTGGTCGTGGGCCCGTAGCGCAGTATGGATAGCGCGTAGGCCTCCTAAGCCTGAGGTCGTGGGTTCAAATCCCACCGGGCCCGCCATCTAGGAGATGTGATCTCCTTAATGGTATCCGCGGTTACTCGGACTGACACGCAGGGGTAGGACTCAAATCCTAGGGAAGTCTATTGGAACAGGAGAAGACGTTGGGAAGGCGGAGTGATGGAGAACTCCATCGTGGCTAATGGTTTGACGAAGTATTATGATGGCCTCTTAGCCGTTGATCATGTCTCTTTCAGGGTTCGTAGAGGCGAGGTTTTTGGCTTTCTTGGTCCTAACGGGGCTGGGAAGACCACTACCATAAGAATGCTGGTGGGCTTGACGACGCCCAGCGAGGGGACAGCCACCGTCGCCGGCTACGATATACGCGAGGAGATCGTCGAGGTGAAGCGCCGCGTGGGCGTCGTGCCCGAGACCTCCAACCTCTACGACGAACTCTCGGTCTGGGATAACCTCCTCTTCATTTCACAGCTCTATCACGTCCCCCGAGGGGAGAGAGCGGATCGCATCGAAGAACTCCTCGAAACCTTCCATCTGCTGGAGAGACGGGACACCAAGTTCGGCAGGCTCTCAAAGGGCTTGAAGAGGCGAGTAGTCATAGCTACAGCTCTAGTCCACCAGCCGGAGATCGTTTTCATGGATGAACCCACATCGGGCCTAGACGTTGTGAGCGCCCTCTCCCTCAGAAAGCTTATCGCGGGGCTCAGCCGGAGGAATATAACGGTGTTCCTCACAACCCACTATATCGAGGAGGCAGACCAGCTCACCGACCGGGTTGCCATCATAGTCAACGGGCGGATCGTGAAGGTGGACACACCCGAGGAGATAAAGGGCGCCTTCAGGGGCCCGCCTGTCCTAGAGGCTCGCCTCTCCATGGAGCCCAATGGATCGATGATCCGAGAACTGGAGGAGGCGGGAAAGGTCGAGGTGAAAGGGCATACGGTCAAGATCATGACGGAGGATGTCACGGCGGCCCTCGGGTCGTTGGCTCGCCTCGCTTCGCGGGGGAACATGAAGATCGAGCGCGTCAACACCTCCGGGCCGACCCTTGAGGATGCCTTCGTGCGGCTCACCGGCGTCTCCCCCGACGTGATGAGGGCCGAGAAGGAGCGTGGAGGGCGCTGAGATGCTGATGGACGAGCTCAGGGGAGTCTACTTCATCCTCCTGAAGGACCTGAAGGCGTATTACTTCAAGCCACCGAACATCAGCTGGGGTATCCTCTTCCCTCTCGTGCTCGCCCTTGCTTTCTCCCTTCGGAACCCCGCGGGGCTAGTGGAACTCGCGCCAGGGCTGATTGCGATGGCCGCGGTCTTCGGCACCACGAGCATGGAGGCGATAGTCATCACATTCGAGCGGCGGACCGGCGCCCTAGAGCGGCTCCTGCTGGCCCCTATCTCGCTGACATCGATCCTAATAGGTAAGGTTCTAGGCGGAACCGTGTTCGGCGCGATGATATCAGGGGTCATGATGATCATCTCCATGGCCGTGTTTGGGATGCGGGTGATCCATCCCGTCTGGTTCTCGGTCTCCCTCCTCCTGACCCTTCTCACGCTCTCCGCTCTGGGTGCCTTCATCGCCGTATCTGTGAAGGAGGTCTTCGAGGCTCAGACCCTCTCCAACTATTTCAGGTTCCCGATGATATTTCTTTGCGGCGTGTTCATCCCGGTGGAGGCAATGCCCCTGCCCCTACGAGCCGTTGCCTACCTTCTCCCTCTCACGTACTCCGTGGATGCGCTAAAAGCCACAATAAGCGGCATATCGAACCGCTCAGGGTTTATTTTTGACGCCGCCGCATTATGCCTATTTCTAATCCTGTTTTTAGCAGCCGCAAACACTCTACTGAGGAGGAGTCTGAAATGAAAAATTCGGGCGGACGCCATGAGAAAACCACGTTAAATTTGAAATCGGAGAGGATCACGGGATGGAGATGAATATATATGAGGTTATGAGGACCAGGCGGAGCATCCGGGCCTATAGGCCTGACCCGATACCCGAGGAGGTCCTCAACAGGGTCTTGGAGGCGGTGAGGATCGCTCCGTCCGGCTCTAACCGTCAGCCCTGGAGGTTCATACTCGTGAAGGACGGGGAGTTGAGGCGGCGGCTGGCGGCCGCGTGCGGGGATCAGGCCTTCATCGCCGAGGCCCCGGTCGTCGTCGTGGCGTGCGGATACGACATCAACTACAATCGGGGAGGGTATATGGGGCGGATGAGCATGCTCGTGGACGTCTCCATCGCCTTCACCCACCTGATACTGGCGGCGAGGGCGGAAGGGCTGGGCACCTGCTGGATAGGCGCCTTCAACAACGACGAGGTGAAGAAACTGTTGAAGATACCCGAGGACGTGGACGTCGTGGCGGTGACGCCCCTGGGGTATCCGCGAGACAAGGGCTTCGCCGAGCCGGGCCCCCGGAAGGCCCTGAATGAGATCGTCTCAATAGATACATTTCAGCAGGGATAAACCATCCCCGGCAATAGTCCGCCGTGGTCTGCGTCCTTTTTAAGGCGGAGGGGCAGAAAAAGGGAGAGGGCTATTTCCGCCATTTCTCTCCGATGGGGTAGATGTCCTTCGGCAGGTTCCTGTACCGGTGCTGGGTCAGGTCGGCGGGTCCCAGGCCGGGGGCGTCGACCTCTATGATGGCGCCGGCCACGTCGTTGTAGAAGGCCCTGAAGTGGACACGGGACTTGATGGCGATGATGTCTAGGCGGTCGAGGCTGAGGCCGACGGCGGGGAAGATGGCGTCGTCGAGGACCTGGTGGAGCGTCGGCGTGATGATGAT
>QMXQ01000150.1 GCA_003662205.1 Candidatus Bathyarchaeota archaeon | reverse complement strand
GAGGTGGCCGACGCCATACGGGCGATGATCGACCGCCAGGAGCGGCGGATGAAGGCGATGGGCGTCGACAGCCGCTTCATGTCCAAGGGGAACATCGACGGCGGCCTCACGACCATCGAGGAGAAGAGCCTCGGCGCCATCCGGAAGGGCGGCACCCGCCCCATCCAGGGCGTCCTGGAGAACAGCTGGAGGCGGCTGGCGAAGCCCACCCGCGGCGGCCTCTGGCTCCAGGACGGCACCGGTTGGGATGTGCCGTCGGTGACCGACATGGTCGCCGCCGGCGCCCAGGTCGTCGTCTTCACCACGGGCAGGGGCTCCACCACGGGCCACGCCGTCGCCCCCGTCCTCAAGGTCACCGGGAACCCCGAGACCTACGAGCGGATGAGGGACAACATGGACATCAACGCCGGCACCATCCTCGACGGGAGCGAATCCCTCCGCTCCGTCGGCGAGCGCATCTTCCACGCCGTCGTCGAGGTCGCATCAGGCAGGAAGACGAAGGCAGAGGCCCTAGGCTACCAGGACTTCGTCGTCTTCAAGAGGGACAGGGCCGCGGAGCACCTCCTCGGCTTCTGCTGAGACGGCCGTCCTCGAAGAAAACGGCGGAACAGGCGCTCTGAGGAGCCTACATCTCCTTCAGCACGACGTCGTCGTACTCCCTTTCGAGCCGGTGCTTGTGCTTCAGCTCCTCCTGGGCGAGCCTGGCGAACATCCTCCCGATCTGCTTCTCCCGGTACTTCGCCGCCAGCTCCTTCAGGAACTGCCTTGAGCCCGGGTTCACAACCCTGTCCTGGGCGGAGGTGTAGAGCCGTATGGACTGCTCCTCCATCTCCAGGGCGAGGTTGAGAGCCCTCTCCAGGATCCAGTCCGACAACTCCCCTCCCCCTCCAGTTATTGCCCGCGGGGAGGCATATAAGATTGTTGAAAAATCGCTGATCCCCTATCTAGGGGGTTAGCTCTTCAGCTTCTCCAGGATGATGGAGGGGCAGATCTTCTTGACGCCGTCGATCTTGCCGATCTTCTCCGAGATGAGCCTCGTCAGCGCCCTCCCGTCCCTCGTCCATATCTCCGTCATTATCATATGGTCCCCCGCGGAGGTCGCCACCGAGCGGACCTCCTCCAGCTCGCAGAGCTTCTCAGCCGCCTCCAGGAGCCTCGTCGGCTCAACGTCGATGCCGACGATCGCGACGGTGTTCACCCCCACCTTCGAGGGCTCGACCTCGACGGTGAACCTCCTGATCACCCCCTTCTCCCGGAGCGCCAGAACCCGCTTCCTGACCGTGGACTCGCTCAGCTTCAGGCTCCTGGCCATCTCGGTGAAGGACCGCCTTCCGTCCTCCCGGAGCATCGCGAGGATCTTCAGGTCCAGTTCATCGACCACGCCGCATCCTTCCGATTCCCGCACTTTTTAATCAGATTATCGCCGAGTTCCTTCCGATACCTATATAAAACTCGACTATTTAAATATATCCCGTTCCTAAATAATGAACGGAGAGGATTGTAAGTGACCGAGAGATTACAGGTCTATAAATGCGACATCTGCGGAAACATCGTGGAGGTCCTTCACAGCGGCGTGGGGCAGCTCGTATGCTGCGGCCAGCCGATGAGGCTCCTCGAAGAGCAGCGGGAGGAGAAGGGCATGGAGAAGCACCTGCCGGTCATCGAGGGAGACGGCGGGGTGGTGAAGGTCAAGGTCGGCTCCATCCCTCATCCGATGGAGGCGAACCACTACATAGAGTGGATCGAGGTCGAAACCGACGACGGGGTGCTGCGGAAGTTCCTGAAGCCGGACGAGAAGCCGGAGGCAGAGTTCCGAGCCGAGAAGATCGTCAAGGCCAGGGAATACTGCAACATCCACGGGCTGTGGTCCACAAAGGGGGCGTGAAGGGATGAAGAGCCTGAAGGGCACCAGAACTGAGCGGAACCTCCTGACCGCCTTCGCGGGCGAATCGCAGGCGAGGAACCGCTACTCCTTCTTCGCCTCCCAGGCGAAAAAGGAGGGCTACCAGCAGATAGCCGCCATCTTTCTGGAGACGGCGGGGAACGAGCGGGAGCACGCGAAGAGGCTCTTCCGCTTCCTGGAGGGCGGCGAGGTGGAGATCACAGCCGCGTTCCCGGCGGGGGTCATCGGGGATACGCGTGCCAACCTCAAGGCGTCGGCTGCGGGAGAGAACTACGAGCACACGAAGATGTACCCCGAATTCGCCCGCACGGCGGAGGAGGAGGGGTTCCCGGAGATAGCCGCCGTGTTCAGGGCGATAGCGGTGGCCGAGAAACAGCACGAGAAGAGGTACCTCGCCCTCCTTGAGAACCTCGAGAAGGGCAGGGTCTTCAAGCGGGAGAAGGTCGTGAAGTGGAAATGCGGAAACTGCGGCTACATCCATGAGGGCACCGAGGCGCCCGAGATCTGCCCCGCCTGCGCGCACCCGAGAGCCTACTTCGAGCTCCTGACCGAGAACTACTGAAACAGCGGCTGAACGGAGGTTCAAACTCCTCCTCAAACGCCGGATCCCCCTCTTTTTTCAAAACCTTAGACGGCGCCAAACAGTTGAGGGTAGCTTAGCCCCACCAGAGTTCATGTCGATAAGTCTCGCCCTTCTCGTTTGTAGGCAAGACCCGCCAAGGGGGAAATCTCTAATATGGCTGAGGTCCGCTTAGGATTCCGATGAGGCTGCAGGGCGGATACAGCGTCGAGATCATCGCGACGGGGGACGAGATCCTCTTCGGCAGGATCGTCGACACCAACTCCTCATGGATCGCGAGGCGGGCCTCGGAGATAGGGGCCCGCCTCAGGCGGATCACCTGCGTCGGCGACGACGTGGCCGAGATCGCTCAGGCCCTCAGGGAGGCGTTGGCCAGGGACAGCGACCTCGTCATCTTCACCGGCGGCCTCGGCCCCTCCGAGGACGACGTCACCGTTCAGGCCATCGGGAGGGCCGTCGGGCGGAGGGTGGAGCTCGACCCCGAGGAGGTGGAGCGGATCCGGGCCAGGTGCGCCGAGCTGGGGGTGGATTCGACGCCCCGGAGGGAGCAGATGGCCCGCATCCTCGAAGGGTCGAAGCCCCTCCCGAACATCGTCGGCATGGCGACGGGCATGATGCTGCGGGAGGGCGGGACGACCATCGTGGCCCTCCCCGGCGTCCCGGAGGAGATGAAGGCGATGTTCGACGCTCACGTCGCCCCGATGATCGAGGAGAACGCCGCCTCCAGGTTTCTGGCCAGGACGGTGACGGTCCGCATCGTCTGGAAGGACTTCTTCCCCCTGTACCGGTCCACCCTGCGCGACTTCCCGGACGTCTACCTAAAGAACGAGGCCACCCCGCCGCTGAGGGCGGGGGAACGGGAGAAGGTCCACGACATAAAAGTGGACATCGTCGTGGAGGCATCCTCAAAACCCGAGTGCGAGCGGAAGATGGACGCCTTCCTCAAGGAGTTCAGGCGCCGGATCGAGGCGAGCGGCGGCGAGCTGATCACGGGGTAGGCGGGCGCCCCGGGTCCGTCGAGACTATATCCGCCACCGTTCCAGCTCCTGGTCCTCGACGGCCTCCGCGAGGATCGTCGTCACGTCCCCGTGGGCGTATCTGACCTCGACGGGGGTCTCCCTGGGGGCGTCCGAGTATCGGACCGTGATGGCCGCGCTCTTCTCGAGGGTCTCGTCGTCGGCTTCGCCCAGGATCAGGGTGACCGGCCCCATGTAGCCGGCGACGCTCATGTGGGGTATGTCTCTGCTCTCGGCCACCGAGAGGAGGATGTGGTTCTCCTTCTCGTTTCGCCCCACGATGACCCTCGCTGTGCCCAGCCTGAAGTGCCTCCCCAGCTTCAGGAGGGCTATGTGCTCCAGCGTGGGCCTTCCCTCGTGGTCTAGGTAGTCCCGGAGCCTCTTGGCGAAGTGGGGGTCCGTCAGCAGGCAGCCCCCCGCGGGGCAGGGG
>QMXQ01000149.1 GCA_003662205.1 Candidatus Bathyarchaeota archaeon | reverse complement strand
CTGCTGGCGGTCGGCGAACGCGATCTTCAACGCCTCGGCGAGGAGGTGGAGGTGCTCCGGGGAGCCGAAGCCGAGGGAGGCGAGGTCGAACCGCTCCAAGATGTTGAGCATCTGGACGATGTGGGTGCCGCCGCTGCTGACCGGCGCCATGGAGTAGACCTCATAGCCGCCGCGGTACGTCCCCCTGACGGGCCTCCGCACGATCAACTCGTACCCGGCCAGGTCCTCAAGGGTGAGGATGCCCCCGTTCTCCTCCATGTCGTCGACCACCGCCCTGGCCAGCTCGCCCCGGTAGAGGACGTCGGAGCCCCCCCTCGCGATCTTCTCCAGCGTCTCCGCGTACTCGGGCATCACCACCAGGTCGCCGGGACTCGGCGGGGCGCCGCCGGGGAGGAAGGTCCTCGCGGTCTCGGGGTAGAGCTCCAGGTCGCCCCGCGCCTCCTTGATCCAGTGGACGAGGTAGGGGCTCGCCCTGAAGCCGTTGCGGGCGTACCGGATGGCGGGCTCCATCACCTCGGGGAGGCTCAGGGCGCCGTGCTCCTCGACGATGCGCTCCCACGCCTTCAGCGCCCCCGGGGTGGCGACGCTCAGGTGGCCCACCATGTTCCGCCTGCCGACGGTCTCGAAGAGGTACTGGCCGGGCTGCCGCCGCTCCACCGGCGTGTACATGTCGTCTGTCGCCGCCCTAGGCGCGACGGCGTAGTTGTCCACCGTCTCGATCCGCCCCGTCTCGGCGACGCGGACGACGAAGAAGCCCGCGCCGAAGATGCTCACCATCATCGGCTCGACGACCGTCAGCGCGAAGAGGGATGCCACCGCCGCGTCGAAGGCGTTCCCGCCCCGGGCGAACATCTCGACGCCGGCGGCGCTAGCGAGGGGGTGGTTGGCGACGACCACGCCCCGGCTGGCCGCGACCTCCCTCTTATGGGTCCTGAAGAACAGGTCGGTGGGGGGCTTCAGCTTGGGGGGCTCCTCGACATCCATCCAAAACACCGTCTTCGTCCAATTGCATGATAACGCCTCTGAGCTGAAAACATTTTAGGCGGCGGGCCCCGGGAACGGGGTGACCCGGCGACCCTGCCCGCTCTCGGGTCAGTGGTCTTTATAGTTGAAGTAGACGGGGCTGCTCCACGCCATGGCGCCGTCGCTCTGCACCACCCTCACCCAGTAGGGGTTGACGCCCGGCTTCGGGTGCCCATCGACGTACCTGAACTCCAGGCTCCTCGGCAGGTCACCGCCGGATATCTCCGAGACCTTAACCCGCTGGTTCACGCCGCCGGCGTCGATCACCATGGGCTCGTATCCGACGTCCCTCGGCTTGAACGTGAAGGAGACCGGCTTCGAGTAGAAGTGGACCTCGGCGTCGTCGGGCGCGTCGAGCCTCAGTATGACGCCGTCGGGGTCTCCGCCCGTCGTCGAGGTCCACTCCAGCCTCTGGTTCGAGACGCGTCTTACCCCCTGGTCGGGGTAGTCGAAGGCGAAGGCGGAGTAGGAGACGATCCTCCCCCTGTCGAGGTGCAGCCCGCCCGTCCAGTCCACCCTCTTGGGTCGGCTCCTCACCCTGACCCCGCTCCACTCGATCTTGATCAGCCGGTCCTCCTCGCCCCTCGGTTCGGCGAAGGGGTGCCTGTAGATGGTCTCGACGCCCCGCTTGACCTCGACCTCGTGGAGGGGCGCGGTGCCGTGCACCTTCACCGAGATGTTCGGCGGGGCGCCCCCCTCGAACTCCTCCCCCATGGGGTGCCTGTCCACCTCGACCCAGAGGATTATCCGCTCGCCCGTTGTCGCGTAGCAGCGCCTGCGCCAGAGCGCCTCCCAGAGGGCCTCCCGGGTCAGCTCCGGCGCGTAGGCGCCCACGTAGCCCCCGCGCGTGCAGAACCTGTCCGAGGGGTAGGTGAGGCCGGGGCGGCAGGTGTGGTCGTCGCTGTTCGCCACGAAGCCGACCCTCAGCCCCCGCCTCAGCGCCTCCTCCAGGAACCACTCGAAGGTCCCGTGGTGGGAGTGGACCTCGATCAGCGGGACGCGCTCCGGGTCGAAGTAGTCGAGGTTCGCGTGGCGCCCCCCGACGTGGGCCACCGCCATCACGTCCCTCCGGCCGCGGAAGGTCCTCCACAGCTCCGAGATGGGGTACCGATCCGTGTCCAGGTCGGATTTGTCGTCGATGAGCCAGTGGTTGCTCCTGTGGATCTCCCCCTCGTCGCCGAGGTAGTAGATGTTGTGGTCGCCCCCCGCCGGGGTGAGCCCCGACCACTCGTAGCCGAGGAACGTCACAAACCTCCCGGGCTCGTTGAACCGTCTCGTCGCCTCGCGGGCCTCGCGCCAGAGCTCCCTGGTGACCTGGAAGTCGTTCCCCTGCCAGCCGCTGAAGTCGAGGGCCGCCACGTCCCTCGCGAAGCTGAAGTATTCGTCCAGCGTCCCCGTCCCGACGGTCTGCTTCGTCTGCCCGTGGATGTCGCCCCAGAACAGCCTGAGCCTCGGCCTCTCCCGCCGGACCACTATGGGGTTGGACAGGGCCTCCCGTCCACCGTCGTCCCTGACGGAGATGGTGTGCAGCCCAGGGCTGTTCAGAACCACGCCGTCGAACCGCCGGGCCCCGCGGTCCTCGCCGGTGAACTGGTACTCCCCGGGGAGCGACGCATCCGGGTCCGAGGAGCTGAAGGAGACCCGGCCCCTGTACCCGTCGGACCTGTTCCCCCAGGTGTCCAGCCCCCTCACGGTGACGGGTATGGGGGTGCCCGCAACCGCGTCCGAGGGGGCCGCGACCTGGATCTCGTCCGCGGGGCCGCCGATTACCCTGATGCAGGGAGACTCCTCGATCTCCTCGAACCTCCCCGTCCCGAAGCAGTCCACCAGAACCTTGAAGATGTGCTCCGCCTCCCGGAACGTCTGCATCCTGATCCCGGGGCCGCCGCCGGATCGATCGCCGAAGATGACCGTGATGGTATCCCCCTCCCTGAGGGAGCCGTCGCGTACATCGATCTGCAGGGCGCCCCTCCAGGGGCGTATGTGCCCCCTGTCGTCGTACCTGGCGATCAGACGCACGTCGCCCGTCGTGGCCACGGTCGTATAACCGGAGGCCTGGGGGTCCCGGAGCTGCGGCCTCTCCGAGTCGCACACACTCCTCCTGGCTATCCTGATGGAGCCTCCGTCGTCTATGCCGAACCGCCCAACGGTGTAGGTGAGCGTCAACGTGACCATGCTGCCGGCTACAACGTCAGTCTTCGGCCGGATCTCAGCCCTCCCCAGCCAAGACCTATCCATCCCTCATCGGGTAGCTACTCTTCCCGTGGGGTTATTGAAACTTTGGAGACCCCGGCGCGCCGAGACGGGGCGGTCTACCCCTCCGCGCCTTCGTGCTCCCGGTAGTAGTCTCGGGCCCACTCTATGATGTTCATTGCCTCGTCCGCGTCGTCCCAGCGCTCCACCTTCGTCGTCTTCCCCTCGGCCCGCTTGTAGTTCTCGAAGAAGTAGGTGAGCTCCCTGATCAGGGAGCGAGGGATGTCGTCGAGGGATTTGATGTGCCTGTAGAAGGGGTCGGTCGTCGAGACGGTGACGATCTTGTCGTCGGGCGTACCCTCGTCGATCATCTTGATGTTGGCGACGGGTCGGGCGACGGCGACGCAGCCCGTGAAGGTCGGCTCGTTGATGAGCAGCACGGCGTCGAGAGGGTCGCCGTCGTCGTCGAGGGTCCGGGGGATGAAGCCGTAGTCGCAGGGAAAGTAGGTGTAGAGGACCCGGTTCAGCTTGAAGACGCTCCCGCGGACGTCGTACTCATACTTGTTCCTGCTCCCCCGGTTCATCTCTATCACGACGTACACCTCCCGGGGCGGGTCGGGACCGGACTGTAAATCTCGCCAAAAGTCTATCATCGCTCTAAAAGAGCTCCAGCGCGACATTTAGAGTTTATGAGTGGACATCGCCTCGCTCGATGCGGTCGCACATTCGGCTAG
>QMXQ01000148.1 GCA_003662205.1 Candidatus Bathyarchaeota archaeon | reverse complement strand
CTCGAAGAAGTCCTCGTCCTCCAGCCCCACGATGTAGACGGGTAGCTCCTTCTCCGGTCTGAACCTCAGGAGCGGGGCCATCAGCTCTCGGGGGGTGATGATGCCCCGTATGGTCCTCCTTGGGTCGGTGACGATGCAGGCGCTCTTCCTCAGGTCTCTCATGCAGCAGGCGACGTCTAGGGCCGAGGCATCGGGCTCCACGGTGAAGGGGTGCAGGTCCATGATGCCGCTCACCGGGCCGGGGAAGCGGGAGACCTTCTCGCCGCCCCTGTCGCCCATGGTCGTCTTCGAGATGGGGGTGATGAAGGTGTGGACGATGCTCCCGGCGGTCACCATACCCACGAGCCTGTTGTATTCGACGACGGGGATGTGGCTGAAGCCCTTCTCCAGCATCAGGCGGCGGGCGAAGGCGATCCTCTCGTTGACATCGAGTGAGACGACGGGCATCCTCATCAGCTCCTTCGCCGAGATACCCGAGAGCTCCGGGACGTCGCACAGGGCGTCCATCACGTCAACCTGGGAGATGATCCCCACGACCTTCCGGTTCTCGACGACGGGCATGGCGCGGACGTTGTTCCGGACCATCGCATCCGCCAGATCGAGGATCCTGTCGCTGAGCGACAGCGCCCCGGTGACCCTCCAGATGCCGTCGACCTTCGTCTGCGCGGGCTGACTAACGCCCAGCAGGTCCCGTATGGTGACGAGACCCACACGCTCGTCGGAGGCGACCACCGCCTCGTAGCGGCCCGTCTCCTCCAGCGCCCCCAAGACCTTGGATGCCATGTCGTCGGGCTTGAAGACGATGACGGGCCCGTGGATGAGATCACGTATCTCGGAGAAGACCAGCTCCTTCAGAGTCTTAGCCAAACCCCAGAACCCATACATACAGACGCCTCGGAGAGATAAATATCTTCACGGCGATGCCGCCCTCCTCGAGGCATCTGCGCTCCCGGAGGGGCTGAGACTATATCTGCTCCCCGGCTATAACGGCTCGGAGATGCCGGTCCCCTTCATTTCTCCGGCGTCGGTTTCAGCGTTTGTCTCTTCCGTATCTGCACGCCTTCTGGCATTCCATACACATCAGGTGCGCGTTCTTGGTGAGGGACGGCTCGTACTGTTTCAGCAATTCATCGTACTCTGACAGGTCGTCGCTGAGGAGGTGTACCCCCACCAGGCATCTGGCGGGGTCCACCTTGTAAGGGGAGAGGGCGCCCACGGGGCACGCCTTGACGCATTCTTCGCAGTCGCCGCAGAGGTCGTCCTCGAAGGGCGTGTCCGCGGCCATCTCCGCGTTCGTCAGGACCGCGGCAAGGCGTATCCACGGGCCCAGGGCCGGATTCACTATGAGGGCGTTTTTCCCATAGTTTCCGAATCCCGCCAGCTGCGCCAGCCGCTTGTAGGAGAGGGAGCTGGGGGAGACCGCCTTGTACCCCTTCATCTCCAGGTGGTGGATCACCGCCCGGGTCGGGATGGGCAGCTTGAAGTAGCCGGGGTAGACCCATCCCTCGCCCTTCCGGATGGCCAGTTCGAGCATGTCGTCCCAGAGATGGATGCCGATCACGACGACGGATTTCGCGTCGGGCATGATCTCCGTGGTCCTCTTGGTGTACGCCTGGATCTCCCAGCCCACCCAGACCCGGGGCAGGGCGTCGATGGCCTCCGCGGGGACGATGCCGACCAGATCGGCGCCAGCCTTCGAGGCGACCTCCTTGACCTCCAGCGCCAGCCTCTCCGCCTCAACGTTGTTTTCCAACTTTCGCACCTGTCCACTAAAATCTTTGACAAGGTGTTAAAATGTTTTAGGCGAAGTCTGGAGCTTTCCGTCTCCCATGGGTGAATGTTAAATCGACGTCTAACATCATTTATCGCGATCGGTATGGTTCAGTTGGCTAATATGAGCTGGACCGACGCGGAGGCCCTGTTCAAGGAGACTGATGTGGCCCTCCTGCCGGTGGGGAGTACGGAGCAGCACGGACCCCACAACCCCCTGGGGACGGATCACCTCGTCGCCGCGGCCCTGAGCCGGAGGGTGGGGGACAGGACCGGCGTCCCCGTTCTACCCGTCATACCGGTGGGCGTCTCAGAGCACCACAGGCAGTTCACGGGAACCCTCTGGGTGCCGCCCTCCGTCTTCAGGGAGTACATGAAGGCTGTGGCCCTCTCCGTGGCCAGCCACGGCGTCAGGAAGATCCTGTTTGTGAACGGCCACGGCGGGAACACGGCCGCGCTGGTGGAGGTGGCGGGCGAGCTGAGACGGAGACACGGCATATTCGCGGCCGTCGTCTCCGCTTTCCCGCCCATCCTGGGCGGTCACGCAGGCGCCGACGAGACTAGCGTCAACCTCTATTTCCACGGTCATCTCGTGAGGATGGAGCGGGCCGTCGACACCGTGCAGAAGGAGAGCCTCGGCCCCTTGAAGATGGAGGGGTTGAACCGCATCGGGCCGGCGAGGTTCCCGTGGGACACCATCGACCTGACGGAGACGGGAGTCCTCGGTAGCGCAGGTCGGTTGATAGAGTCCACGACGGCGTCGGAGGAGCATGGACGCGAACTCATGGAGCCCTACATCGAAGAAGTCATAAAATTCGTGGAGGCTCTGAAGAAGGCCCGCGTCGAACAGCTACTGAGCAAACCCCACAAATAAGGGAGGCACGGGGCGGAAGCGGCTCCCCATCGCGTTCGCGCCACCCTATTTTTAACGAGCTCGACCAGCCTAGGCGAAGAGCTGCAGGGTTCTGGTCTCCTCGTCGAACCGTTTCTCCATCTCGACCCCCTCAAGCGCCATGAGGATGACCTCGGCGAAGCCGAAGACTGTGCATCCCGGGAGGAGGTGGCCGCCCACCACCGTGATCACATCGCCCTCAACGTAAGAGAGGGTGGCGTGGGCGTGGACAAGGGGGGTGCCCTCGGCTCTGCTGATGTTCCCCGAGAGGGATAGGACCTCCAGGGGCCTTCTGAAGGAGAGGTATGTCCGGTTCGCGTCGGTGATGGGGAACGCCTCCGGCAGGCTCTTACAGTTCCTCAGCCGGGCCTCGCCCAGCAGGCCGACGCCTGAGAGGATGACGCCTGCCTCGATCTCCTCCTTCGACGCTATGTTCTGGAGCGACTTCAGCAGGTCGCTCCCGGGCTTGAGCCTCGCGACGATGACCCTGCCCGGCCTTCCAGCCCTCGCGTCGTACCTGACGGTCAAGATTTCACCTCGATCACGGATAGGCGCCTGACCTTAAAACGGTGATTGGGCGGCGGCCGCGGTCTCCGCGAAGGGGTTAATAGTATCTGCGTCAAATCTGGATTGTCCCGGAGCGATGAGACGTGAGCGTGGGAGCAGCGGGCGAGGAGCTGCGGCGCCGCCGGGAGGAGCTGAGGAGGACTGCGGAGGAGGCCGCCCAGCGCCAGCATAAGCGGGGGAAGCTCTCGGCCAGGGAGCGCATCGAGGGGCTCCTAGATGCGGGGAGCTTCGTGGAGCTGGACCCCTTCGTGGAGCACAGGGCCACCGCCCTCGGCATGGACCGCCGCAGGGGAGTCGGGGACGGGGTCGTCACCGGCTTCGGCACCGTGGAGGGGCGCCGGGTCTTCGTCTACTCCCAGGACTTCGCCTTTATGGGCGGCTCCCTGGGCGAGATGCACGCCAGGAAGATCTGCCACGTGCTCGACCTGGCCCTGGAGAACGGCGCCCCCGTCGTCGGGTTCCACGACTCGGGCGGCGCGCGCATCCAAGAGGGCGTCGCCTCCCTGGCCGGATACGGGGAGATCTTCCGCAGGAACGTCGCCGCCTCGGGGGTCATCCCCCAGATCGCCGTCATCGCGGGCCCCACCGCCGGCGGCGCCTCATACTCGCCGGCGCTGATGGACTTCACCATCATGATCCGCGGCGTCAGCACCACCTTCATCACCGGCCCCCGCGTCGTAAAGCAGGTGACGGGGGAGGAGGTGGACCCCCAGCGGCTGGGGGGCGCGGAGACTCACAGCGCCGTCAGCGGCGTTGCCTCCCTCGCCGTCGACTCCGAGGAGGAG
>QMXQ01000147.1 GCA_003662205.1 Candidatus Bathyarchaeota archaeon | reverse complement strand
GTTGGCCGCCAGCACGGCGCCCCCGGGGCTGGAGACGCCGACGATGGGGGCGCCCCGCTTCACCAGCTCCAGCGCGTACTCAACCTGGTAGAGACGACCCTCAGGAGAAAAAATAGTAATGGCCCGGTCGTAGGCTCGTGGCATGAACAAATTTTCTATCCTCCTCTGCTCTCACTGACGCTTTTTCGAGATGTAACCACATCCTCAGTATTTAAACCATACTAAAAGGCTTTTCCGCTGGTTTGATGGCGCCCTGGCCGGGATTTGAACCCGGGATCGCTCGGGTGACAGCCGAGCATACTGGACCGGACTATACTACCAGGGCCCTCCTCCTGGAGGTCGAATTTCTAGGAAGCGGTTTCCAAGATAAACTTTGCGCCTACAAGCCGGTGGGGCCTGGCGGTCGAGCCTACTTGTACTCCTTGGCGATGAGCATTGTCGCTGTGAGGAATATGTTAGGTATCCCC
Organism: Candidatus Bathyarchaeota archaeon; assembly: GCA_003662205.1. GTDB lineage: Archaea > Thermoproteota > Bathyarchaeia > TCS64 > TCS64 > B46-G15. The sequence continues at coordinate 3,592 of QMXQ01000147.1, read as the reverse complement.
CTGAGCTTCTCTATGATGAAGCGGTCGAGGTGGTCCATGTCCTTCGCGTGAACCTTCGCCACGGCGTCGTACTCGCCGTAGATGGTCGCCACCTCCTCCATTTCCTCGAACTTGACGAGCTCCTTGCAGACCTCGTCCTCCGTTCCTGTTTTCACATTCATCAATATGTAGGCTTTCACCGTCATAGTGCCTCGCTTCAATCGATGCCTACAATCTTTAAATGTGTTTCCGGTCGCCGTCATCGGGCGGTGCTCAGGGAGACGTACTCCGCCACCATTCGCCCCCTCTCCGTGAGCCTCACGGGTATCCCCTTGTTCTCCCTGTCCCCGGCCCTGATTAGCCCCGCCTCCCTGAGGCCGCGCAGGTTCCACCGCACCGTCGATTTGGGTATGCCCAGGCCCTCCGATATCCGCTCGATGAGGGAGGTGTAGACCTCCTTCCCGCGGTAGTTCTCGACCAGCCACCGGAGCATCAGCCGCTGCTTCCGAGTGAGCCTCATCGAGGCGGCGGCCATCAGGGCCCGCTCCAGCGCGTAGAGCTCCTTGAAGTGGACCCGGAGGGACTCCTCCAAGGCGTCCAGGCTCTTCAGGAGCCTGTTGTAGGAGATGGTGTCGGCCACCCCAACCCCCAGCCTAGCGACCTCTCTCCTCAGCCTCTTGGCAGTGGTCAGAAGGTTTCTGAACTCTGGGGTGGGGTAGAATTCGGGTTCCTCAGTGGAGGAAACAGTCACCTTGCACGTTTCTCACCCCGAGACACTCACAATAACCGTCTCGGGGTTTAAAACTCTTTCTCAGAGCTCCCGCTGTACGGCGGCCGCCACCTCCTCCGTGCGGGCGGAGCCGCCCAGGTCGGGTGTCAGGGTCTCCCCCTTCCTCAGCACCTTGATGACGGCTTCCTCTATGGCCGCTGCGGCGTCCCGCTCCCCTAGCCACTCCAGCATCATCCCCGCCGACAGGATCATGGCGAGGGGGTTCGCCACCCCTCTGCCTGCGATGTCCGGCGCCGTCCCGTGCACGGGCTCGAAGATGGCGTGCTTCTCCCCTATGTTCCCCGACGGCGCCATGCCGAGGCCGCCGACGAGGCCCGCCGCCTCGTCGGAGAGGATGTCGCCGAACATGTTGGTGGTCACGAGGACGTCGAAGTGGCCGGGCGTCAGGATCAGCTTCATGGCGCAGGCGTCGACGATCATCTCCTCGTATTCGATCTCCGGGTAGGCTGCGGCCACGTTTCGGCAGGTCTCGACGAAGAGGCCGCAGGTGGTGTCCAGGACGTTTGCCTTGTGGACGCAGGTCACCCTCCGCCTCCTCTCCCGTCTGGCGAGGTCGAAGGCGAAGCGGGCTATCCTCTCCGACGCGCGCCTGGTGATGACGCGCATGGAGACGCCCCAGTCCGGCCCGCGGTCCCCTATCATCCGGTAGAGCCCCTCGGTGTTCTCGCGGACGATGACGAGGTCGACGTCGCCCCCGACGTGGGGGACGTTGGGGTAGACCTTGGCGGGGCGCAGGTTGACGTAGAGGTCTAGGCCCTGCCTGAGGGGGAGGATCACCTCCTTCGCCGTCTCGCCGACGGCGGCGAAGAGGCACGCGTCGGACTGCTCGACGCCTCTCAGGGTTTCCTCCGGCAGCGCCACCCCCGTCTCTGCCTTGGTCTTGTCGCCTGCCTGGAGCTCAACGAACTCCAGGGCCAGGTTCCGGTTCTCCGCGAGGGTTTCGAGGACGGAGACGGCTGCGCTCATTACCTCTGGGCCGATGCCATCTCCGGGGATGGTTGCGATCCTGTATCGCTTCATTTTCACCACTCGTCCATGTGCTTCCTGAGGTAGGCCGCCAGCCCGCCCTCGTTCAGCACCTCGACCAGGAAGTCGGGGAGGGGCGTGAATCTGAGCTGGCTGCCCGTCCTGGTGTTCCTGATGACGCCGCCGGTCAGGTCGATCTCGATGGTGTCGCCCTCCTCCACCGCGTCGGTGATGTCGGGGCACTCCAGGGCGGGGAGGCCGATGTTGACCGCATTCCTGTAGAATATGCGGGCGAAGGACTCGGCGACGACGGCCCCGACGCCGACGTGCTTGAGGGCGAGGGGCGCGTGCTCCCTGCTGGAGCCGCATCCGAAGTTCCTCCCGCCGACGACGATGTCGCCCGGCTTGACCCTCTCAGAGAAGCCGGGGTCAACGCCCTCCATGGCATGCCTCGCCATCTCCTCCGGATCGGTCAGCTCCAGATACTTGCCCGGGATGATGAGGTCCGTGTTCATGTCATCCCCGAACTTCCACGCCTTCCCTCTCAGTTTCATATCCATCACCTCAGCTCCCGGGGGTCCGTTATCGCGCCCGCCACGGCTGAGGCCGCGGCGGTGGCCGGGGAAGCCAGGTAGACCTCCGCCTCGGGGCTTCCCTGACGCCCCTTGAAGTTCCTGTTGGATGTGGAGAGGCAGGCCTCGCCGGGGGCGAGGATGCCGATGTGGCCTCCGAAGCAGGCGCCGCAGCTCGGGTTGCAGACCAGAGCGCCCGCCTCGGCGAAGACCCTCAGCAGGCCCGCGTCCAGCGCCTCCAGGTACACCTCTCGGGAGGCGGGGACGACGAGGAGCCTGACACCCGGGTGGACGCGCCTCCCCTTGAGGATGGTGGCGGCCACCTCCAGGTCCTCCATCCTGCCGTTGGTGCATGAGCCGATGAAGACCTGGTCGATGGGAGTTCCCGCAACCTCGCTGACGGGCTTCACGTTGTCCACCTTGTCGGGGCATGCGATCTGGGGTTCGAGGTCGCTGACGTCGATGTGGAGGACGGCCTTGTACCGGGCGTCGTCGTCGCTCCTCACCGCCTCGAAGGGGGCGGCGGTCCGCTTTCTGAGGTATGCGCTGGTTTTCTCGTCGGGCTCCACGATGCCGGTTTTTCCGCCCATCTCGATGGCCATGTTGCAGAGGGTCATCCTGCCAGGGATGCCCATGGCCTCGACGGCGTCGCCGGCGAACTCGACGGCGTTGTAAGTGGCCCCGTCGGCGCCGATCTCGCCGATGACGCGGAGGATCACGTCCTTCGGCGCCACCAGCCGGGGCAGGGCGCCCTCGACGACGACGCGGATGGTCTCGGGCACCTTGAACCAGAGCTTGCCGGTGGCGAGGGCGGCTCCCATGTCGGTGGAGCCGACGCCCGTCGCGAAGGCTCCGAAGGCGCCGTGGGTGCAGGTGTGGGAGTCCGCGCCGACCACCAGCATCCCCGGCTTCACGTGCCCCTTCTCGGCGAGAACCTGGTGGCAGACCCCCGAGTTGACGTCGTAGAAGTGCTCTATCCCCTGCTCCTCGACGATCCTCCTGATGTCCCTGTGGACGATGGCGGCGTTCAGGGTCGACGCCGGCGCGACGTGATCCATGACCAGGACCACCTTCTCGCGGTCCCAGACCTGCTCCCGCCCCATCTCCCGCATCGCCTTGAAGGCGAGGATGGCGGTGAGGTCCGGCATCATCGCCAGGTCCACCTCCGCCTTCACGATCTCCCCGGCTCGAACCTCCATCCTGCCCGAGGCTCGCGCCAGTATCTTCTCGGATATGGTCATGCCCACGCCGCGTCCCCCCGTCATTTTGAGCCGTCGTCGAGGAG
>QMXQ01000146.1 GCA_003662205.1 Candidatus Bathyarchaeota archaeon | reverse complement strand
TTGCTGTTTTCAGGGACGCCGCCTGCCGGGGAGGGTCGCAAGTATTATTTACTCATCGGGACTATTTTTCCCTCGACCCTTATGTGGCGGCTCAGCGCGCGGCTGTTTCTTGCGATCTTCGTCGAGTTCTTCATCAACCTCGTATTCTTCACAGTCATCTCGCGGCTCTTCGTCGCCAGCCTCCTGTGGATGCTCGCCTACGGCGTCTTCTTCGCCGTCATCCTCATGTTCCTAGAGTGGCTTCTCGGCCCCTTCCTCGTCTCCTCGGGGGTTAACCCCACGTGGATAGATCGGAGCGACGACCCGGTTATATGGTCGATGGTCCGCGAGGAGGCTGCCAGGGCCGGGGTCAAGGTTAGGAAGATCGGTATCATCGACCAAGAGGCGCCCAACGCCTTCGTCTACGCGTTCCTCACGGGGCGGCCCCACCTTGTGTTTACGAGGGGGATGCTTGTGAAGCTGACATACCCGGAGGTGAGGACGGTCGTCTGCTACCTCCTCGGCCTCGCCAAATCCGGTGGGCTCTGGGTTACGACCACCCTCTCAGGGCTGCTGACGATCCCCTACAGGATCGCCGGGGGCTACGTCAAGGCCCGCCTTGAGGGGGGGCGCCTCGGCTACGGCAGCATCGTCGCAGCCGGCGTCGGCTATCTCCTCTTCATCCTCACGTATCCGCAGAGCGTCATGCTGGGCAGGATCATGTCCATCTTCGGCGACGAGTTCAGCATCCTCCAGACCAAGGACCCGTCGAGGTTCATAAGCGCCTTGATCAAGGTCTCGGCGAGCTCAGCGCTGGAGCCGATGAGCCCGATGCGGACGGAGAACGCCCCCCTGAAGTGCCTCATGTTCCAGGACCCGACGCTGGCCCTCAGGGACGCGGCGGCGATGAAGGAGGCCGCCGGGAGATGGGGGATCGACCTGCTCCGGTTGATGAACCTGAAGGAGGTCCACTTCCCCGAGGAGTATGAGCTGGGGCTTCACATCTTCGAGCGGTTCTGGTCCCATCCTGACCTGGTTGACAGGCTGGAACACGCCATCGAGTTTGGAAAAAATGTTCAGGCACCCATCAAGATCGGCCTGAGCTGGATCGAGTAGAGGCTACTCGATCTTGATCGGGGTGCCCTTCCCTTCCCGCCTCTTCTTCGTCAAAACCGTCTCTAGTATCCCGTTCTTATACGTCGACCTCGCCGAGGATGCGTCGACCTCAACGGGCAGCTCCAGCTCTTTGTAATACTTCCTGTGGGGTGTGTCGACCTTGATGGTCAGCGTCTTGTCGGTGGCGTAGAGCTGTATGTCCTTCTTCTCGACGCCGGGGAGCTCGGCGACCACCTTCACCGTCTTCTCGTCCTCGATGACGTCGATCAGGGGCTCCCGCCGGTCCTGGAGGTTGAGGGGCGGCCGGCCGGCGCCGAGCCCGGGCTTGATGTTGCCGAACTCCCTTATGATGGGTCTGCCGTCTGGGCCGATCTTGACGGAGTAGCCGTAGACGAAGGGGCCGTACTCGCGCCTGACGGTGCCGTTGGGGAGGCGCCTCTCACGGACCATCTCCTTGGGGACGTAGCGCTCCATCTCCTTGAACGCCTCCGCCATCTCCCGCTCCATCTCCTCCATCATCCGCTCTATGTCGGGGAAGAAGAAGCCTCGTCGGCTCCAGAACCTCCTGAACCAGTCGTCCCAGAACGATGACACCTTCTTTCACCGGGTTCTAAGCAAAGAAGCGTCGCTTTTAAAGGTTCTCCAGCCTCATCGAACCCCTTAAGAGCGTCGCCGCCGAGATTTTCGCGGGCCGACGGGTGATGGAGACCATCCTGGTTGCGTACGGCGAGATATCGCTGAAGAGCAGGTACGTGAGGGGGCGCCTGGAGAGGCTGCTGGCGCGGCAGATAGAGCGCGTCCTCAGCCGGGGAGGCTTTGAGGGCTGCCGGGTGCTCCGCCGATACGGGAGGCTCTACGTCGAGGGCGCCGACGCCCGGGCTGCCGAGGTGATCGCCGATGTCTTCGGCGTCGTCTCAGCCATGCCCGCGCTGAGGACCGCGGCCGACTACGACTCCGTGGTCAGGCTCGCCGTCGAGGTCGCCGCCGAGAGGATCGGCGAGGACCAGTCCTTCGCCGTCAGGCCGAAGACCGTCGGAAGCCACCCGTATTTGAGCCGCGACTTGGCCGTACGCGTGGGCTCGGCCATCCTGGAGGCCCTCGCGGGGAGAGGTGTCCGCGTGGACCTCGACGACCCGGATGTGACCCTCTACATCGAGGTGAGGGACAGGGACGCGTTCGTCTACACCCGCATCGTCGAGGGGGTCGGCGGCCTCCCCTATGGCTCTCAGGGGCGCCTCGTCTCCCTGTTCAGCGGGGGGATAGACAGCCCCGTCGCGGCGTGGCTGATGATGAAGCGGGGCGCAGAGGTGCTCCCCCTGTTCATGGATCAGAGGCCCCACGTCGGCGACAGCTACGTCGAGCGCGTCGAGCGGGCGTTTCAGGCCCTGAGTAGGTACGTGCCGTCCGAGGGTTTCGGGCTCTACGCCGCCCCCTTCGGCGAGGTGATGAGCCGCATACTGGAGGCGCCGGCGCCCCGCCTGCGCTGCGTCCTCTGCAAGCGCTCCATGTACCGGGTGGCGGCGACCTTCGCCGCCGAGAGGCGTGCCCAGGGCATCGTCACCGGCGAGAGCCTCGGCCAGGTCGCCTCCCAGACCCTCGCAAACCTGGTCGTGCTCGACGAGGCCGCCGGCGTGCCTGTGCTCCGCCCCCTCATCGGATTGGACAAGGTGGAGATCGAGGCACTGGCCAGGAGGATAGGCACCTACAGCGTCTCGGCTAAGAGCGTCGATGGGTGCACGGTCGTCCCCGACAGGCCCGCCACGAGGTCCCGGCTGGCAGAGGTCGTCGAGCTGGAGGAGGCGCTGGAGCTCCCGGCTCTTTGCTCGGAGGCGGCGGCGAGCATCGCGGAGAGACGCCTAGACTAGCAGTCGTCAAGTCGCCTTTGAGAAAGGTGAAATATCCGGTGGGCATCTACTATCTGTGAGGTGTCAGTTTGTCGAAGTTGTCTCTTGAGGCCTTCGCGGGCAGCGTTGATCTCGACTTCACCGAGGTGGAGGAACACTGGAACTGCTACAAGCTCAGCGACGGGACGACGCTGAAGGTGAAGCTGGTCCTGCGCGGCGTCAAGCGCCTCAATCGGTATGAGCCCGATGGGACGCCCATCTACGTCATCAACTCCATCAACGTCGTCCGGGCCGTCAACGTCCCCGAGGAGCTGAAGGCTAAGCCGAAGGAGTCGGAGCTCCCGCCGGTGTAGCCGGCGAGACGGCGGGAGGACGAGGGTGTTGAAGCTCAAGTTTGTCGCCTACACCCCTAACGTGGAGACGCTCATAGCCACGGCGATGCTGACAACGACGAGCGGCGCCAAGCCCTCCAACCTCTTTCACAGGCTCCTTCAGAACCGGGAGAAGGTGTCGCGCGTCGTTGGCAGGCTTGAGGTGCAGCACGGCAGCATCCTGGAGCACAACAGGCTCTGCTGGGTGCTGGAGGCGGTGGAGGGTGAGGTCCTCGACATCCTCCTGCGATGCCGCTTCTTCTCGTTCACCCGTCTCGGCGAATCGAAGTGGCTGATGAGCGCCAACCTCAGGACGGTGGTGGAATTCGTCGAAAGCCGTCGGGACCCCTTCGCGGAGGAGCTCATCGAGGCCATCCGTGAGGTCGCTCCGACGGTGTGCCGCGGGCTCCGGAGGGGGAAGCGGTGAAGGCGGAGCTGCTGAGCTACACGCCGGTCCGGCAGCTCAGGGAGGTCCTGAGGGGGTGGAGCCTGCCTGAGGAGGAGCTGCTGCCGCATATCTCGTTCACCTTCGCCGTCGAGGGGATCAGCAGGGCGTGCAGCCATCAGCTTGTGCGCCACAGGGTCGCCTCCTACTCCCAGCAGAGCCAGCGCTACATCGAGGCGAAACGGCTGAGGGAGCGCGTCGTCACCCCCCGAACCGTCGCGGAGAGGGCCCCCGGGCTGTTCGACTCCTTCATCGCGGCCGCCAGCGAGGCCTACCAGAGTCTTGTGGAGCGGGGGGTGCCGAGGGAGGACGCGCGCTTCGTGCTGCCGAACGCGACGGAGACATGCCTGCTGATGACGATGGACGGGCGCGCCCTCCTCCACTTCTTCGGCCTGAGGTGCTGCAACC
>QMXQ01000145.1 GCA_003662205.1 Candidatus Bathyarchaeota archaeon | reverse complement strand
GGTAGGGAAGACCATCGCCGACGTCGCCCGGATGACCGGCGAGGAGCCTGGGGACACCATCTTCCGCCTCTTCAAGGCCCACGTGGAGGGAGTGGCGGCGGGCAGGCTGAAGGGGAGCTTCAGCTTCGTCAACTTCAACCAGACGGAGGAGAACGTGAAGAGGATCATGAGGCAGCCCTGGGTCGCCTTCGGCACCGACGGCAGGGTCCACGCCCCCTACGGCGTCCTCGCCAAGCACATCCCGGCGCCCCATCCCCGGTTCTACGGCACCTTTCCCCGGGTTCTCGGCCGCTATGTTCGTGAGGAGGGCGTGCTGAGGTTGGAGGAGGCGGTTCGGAAGATGACGTCGCTGCCGGCGCAGCGCCTCGGCCTCCACGACCGAGGCCTCCTCAGACCCGGTTTTTGGGCTGACATAACCGTCTTCAACCCCGACACTGTCATAGACCGGGCTGATTTCGTCCCGCCGGAGGCGACCATGCGTTATCCGGAGGGGATCGACTACCTCGTGGTGAACGGCGTCGTGACCCTCAGGGACGGCGAGCACACGGGAGCCCTGGCGGGACGGGTCCTAAGGCGCAGATAACCGCCTGACGGGATCAATTCTCGATCTAAAGAGCCCTCAACATGGAGAGAAGTAGAGGGGCGTAGGTGAGGATGGCGCCTCCGGCGGCGACGGAGGCGATCTGCCCGCCGACGTTGGTCGCCAGGGCTTGGGGGAGGAGCCAGTTGTCGGGATCCTCCTTCCTGCCGAGGAGGTGGGCCGTGCGGGCGGCCATGGGGAAGGCTGAGACGCCGCAGGCGCCGATGAGGGGGTTGATCCTGCCGCCTGTGAGGGTGCAGGCTGCCTTGGCGAAGAGCAGCCCTAGGGCGAGGGCGGATACGAAGGCGACGAGGCCGAGGGCGAAGACGGCGAGGGTCGTCGGGCTCAGGAACGCATCGGCTCTCATGGTCCCGCCGATGGAGAGGCCGAGAAGGAGGGTGACGATGTTCGTCAGCTCCTTCTCCGCCGCCTCCGAGAGACGCCTGACGACGCCGCTCTCCCTCATCAGGTTCCCCAGCATCAGCGACCCCATGAGGGGCGCCCCCTGGGGGGCCAGCAGGCTGGAGACGAGGAAGACGACGACGGGGAAGACGACCCTGACGGCGCGGGGCAGCTCCTCCAACCTGTGATCCATCCTGATCCGGCGCTCCCGGCCCGTGGTCAGCAGCCTCGACAGCGGGGTCTGGAGCAGGGGCACCAGCGACATGTACGAGTAGGCGCAGACCGTCACCGCTCCTAGGAGGTGGGGGGCGAACCGCTGGGTGACGAAGATGGCGGTTGGCCCGTCCATCGCCCCGATGACGCTGATGCTGCTCGCCTCCAGCGGCGCGAAGCCTAGGGCCAGGGCGAGGTTGAGGGTGACGAAGATGCCGAGCTGGCCCGCCGCGGCGAAGACCAGCAGCATCGGCCGCCTTATCAGGCTGGAGAAGTCGCACATGGCGCCGATGCCGATGAACAGCAGGGAGGGGAGGAGCTCCGTCTCGATCCCGTAGACCCGGAGGAGGTGGAGGACGCCGCCGGGCTCGGCGAGGCCCGCGCCAGGGATGTTCGCGAGGACGGCGCCGAAGCCGATGGGGAGCAGCAGCAGCGGCTCATACCCCTTGGCGACGGCGAGGTAGACCAAAACAAGGCCGACCCCGACCATGACGAGGCTTCCGGCGAGCTCCCACAAGGCGCATCGACCCGGCTACGAGATGAGGACCAGCCTGTCGCCGCGGCCCACCTGCTGCCCTGCCTCGACGTAGATCTCACTGACGACGCCGCCGACCGGCGCGTAGACCTCGTTCTCCATCTTCATCGCCTCCAGCACCAGCAGCACCGCCCCCGCCTCGACGCGGTCTCCGACGCCTATCCGGACCTCGGAGACGACACCTGGCAGGGGCGCCGTGACAACGCTCTCGCCATCCGTCTGTCCCCTCCGCTCAATCCGTCTTGGAGCTGCTGCGGTGCTCCTCTCAGTTGATGATGCTTTCTTCACGGGAGCCGTCTCGATCTCCTCAACCTCGACGACGAAGGTCTCGCCGTCCACCGTCACCCTGAACCTTCGCTTCATCTCGATCGATCTCCGATCCCCAACGCTTCAACCCTCGCGACGGCTGACCAGCGGGACGCCTCCGCCGCGGCCCTGAGTCTCGGAGGGCGACGCTCCATGCCGATGTAGCAGCAGACCGCGGCCACCGCAGCCACCCTCGCACGCTTATCCGGCTCAGCCTGCGATGCCTCGCCGCCCTCCGTGAGGAGCCTCCGCAGCACCTCGCTTGCGGTCGCCACGGCGAGAAGCGTGATGAAGACGACGGCGACTCCGACGAGAGACAGATAGACACCGAAGGAGAAGACCACTCCTGATCAGCCGATCCTAACATCGCCGAGAACCGATTTAAGATTATGCGCCATCAGCTATCACGGATCGATGTCAGCCCTCCATAAACCCCTTATAAGGGGAAGAATAGCATCTCACCTAATACACCCTAACCCCAGCTACTCCGGAGTATCTTTCTGAGAAAGCTTTTCCCCGTCAACCGGCAACTATGTTCGGCGTCAAGGCTTGCGCTGGCGGATCACGACCCTCAAGGAGGTCTCATCAACCCAGACGGCGGCCAGGGTCCTAGCCGAGTCCGGCTCAGCCGAGGGGACAGTCGTGGTCGCCGAGGCTCAGACGGAGGGGTGGGGGCGCAGAGGACGGCGGTGGTATTCGCCTCCGGGCGGCCTCTACATGACCGCGGTGCTGCGGCCGAGAAACGGGGCCGGCCTCATCCCCCTGATGGCGGGGGTGGCCGTCGCCGAGACGGTGAGGACCACGGCGGGGGTGGAGGCCGAGCTGAAGTGGCCGAACGACATCCTCATCGGAGGGAGGAAGGTCGGCGGCATCCTCGCCGAGTCCGCGTGGTCCGGAAAAGAGGCGGTGTACGCCCTCCTGGGGATCGGCGTCAACCTCAACAACCGGCTCCCCCCCGTCCTGCACGAGGCCACCACCCTCTCAGCCGAGACGGGGAGAGAGATAGACCCCCAACGGTTCCTCGCCGTCCTGCTGGAGAAGCTGGACCAGGGGCTCAGGCTCTTGGAGACCGAGCCGGGTCGAGTTCTGGAGGCGTGGCGGAGGCTGTCGTCCACCCTCGGGCATCGCGTCGAGGTCGTCGTCGAGTCTGGTGAGGCGGTTCGCGTCGTCGCCGTCGACATAGACCCTGATGGGGCTCTCGTCCTTGAGATCGGCGACGGGCGGAGGCGGGTTGTCTCGGGGAGTCTGCGGGAGACGCTACTGTTAAGTTCTGAGGCGGACAGGCTTATCTGAGAACCATGACCGGAAGTTTCATCGACCCTTCGAGGGCGCGCCTCTTCTCCAGGGCCGCGGGAAAGTTGCTGACCTTGGTGCGGGGCGAGGGCGTCTATGTCTGGGATGACAAGGGAAAGCGATACATCGACGGAAGCGCCGGTCCCATCTGTGTCAACATCGGCTACGGCGTCAAGGAGGTGGCCGAGGCCGTCGCGAGGCAGATGGAGGAGATCGCGTATGCCCACAGCTCCCACTTCACAGCAGAATCCGTCTTGGAGTGCGCCGAGAGGCTGGCCAGGTTCGCCCCGCCGAACCTCAACCGGGTCTTCTTCTGCTCCGGCGGCTCCGAGGCGACGGAGGCCGCGGCGAAGATGGCCCGCCAGTACCACCTGGAGCGGGGCGACGCCTCCCGGTACAAGGTGGTGGCCCGGTGGCAGAGCTACCACGGCAACACGCTGGGGGCGCTCTCCATGTCGGGAAACATCGCGAGGCGCCGCAGGTACACCCCCATGCTCCTCGACTTCCCCCACATCCCGCCGGCCTACTGCTACCGGTGCTGGTTCGGGAAGACCCACGACAGCTGCAACCTGGACTGCGCGTGGGCCCTGGACAGGGAGATCCGGGCCGTCGGCCCCGAGTATGTCTCCGCCTTCATCGCCGAGCCCGTCGTCGGCGCAACCCTGGGGACCGTCCCCGCCCCTGAAGGCTACTTCCAGGTGATAAGGGAGATCTGCGACGAGCACGGCGTCCTCTTCATCGCCGACGAGGTGATGACCGGCTTCGGCAGGACCGGCAGAAACTTCGGCATCGAGCACTGGGGCGTCGAGCCCGACATCATGGCGACGGCGAAGGGCCTCTCCAGTGGCTACC
>QMXQ01000144.1 GCA_003662205.1 Candidatus Bathyarchaeota archaeon | reverse complement strand
CCTTGGAGAAGACCAGGATATACTCGTGAGTGTCCCGCAGCGTCGGGTTGGCGGCGGACATCCAGCTCCCCCAGGCGGTGGAGACGCCCGCGCTCGCCGCCTTGTGCCAGATGATCTCCCCCCGCATCAGGTAGCCGACGTCGAGCATCTCGCCGATCACGTAGCTGTGCAGGGGGATGTAGGGCCGCCGCCCCAGGTTCGCGACGTTGACGCACGCCCTGCCGCCGACCACCAGCTTCCGGTACACCTGCTCGAAGACGGCCCTCAGCAGCCGGCGGTACTCATCCAGGTCGAGGTCCTCGTCGTACTCCTTGCCGACGTTGTAGGGCGGAGAGGTCACCATCAGGTGCACGCTCTCATCAGGGAGCACCGAGAGGTCCCGGCTGTCTAGGCAGTGGACGCCATCGAGGAGGCCGTCCGGAACCTTCCTCTCCCTGTATTCGGGAGAGGCCTCCTTCCTCGGAGCGTCGTAGAGCCTTCGGGAGTAGAACGGCGACGCGTCGTGGCTCTCCCTCTTGGAGACGCCGAATGGGCTCGTCCTCGTCCCTCTACGCCGCTCGCCCCTCGACACCGCTCCCTCAACCCTCGATCCTAAATGCCCCGCTCACACGCTCCATTCCCTGAACCCTTTTAACGACGGGTTCAGCGATATCCTCAGGTTGGGCTCTGAGATAACACGGAAGGGGAGCTGATAAGAGGCTTTCGACCCCCTGCGTTCTCGGTCAGTCCCGAACCTCGATGGGGAGCCTCTCCCCGCGGGCGTTGAAGGCTGCTGCCTTCGTCAGGGTGTAGGGGTGGGCGAGGAGGATCATGATGCGGCCGTAGAAGTGGTTGAGGTCGCCCACGGACGGCCTCAGGACGCCTGAGGGGTGGGAGTGGGCCGTGCCGACGATGGAGAAGTCGATGGGCAGCATGTGGAGCGGGAACTCGGCGAAGCCGCTGCCCCCAACCGCGAGGGGCGGGACGAGGAAGTCCTCGACGCGCACCGTGTCCCCCTTGGTTCGACCTCGAAGGAGGAGCACGACCTCGTGGGGGTGCTGCTCCCGCGCGAGGCCCAGCATCGCCTCCAGCAGCATCCTTCCCATCGAGACCTTCACGGCGGGCGCCCGGCATGGTTGTGATGCGTCAGGTAAATAAAGCCGTCGCCTCCATCGTTAACGGATGATCCGCACCGTCCTGATGGATTTCGACGGGACCATCCACGACTGGGACTCGGTCCTCATCCACAGCCTCGACGGCGTACTCGGCCTCAGCGGCAGGGAGCTCTACCACATCTACGTCTACGACGTCCACCGCGCCATCGTCCACACCCGCCACCCCGAGAGGCACGACGACATGATGTTCCACTGCAGGCTCATCTTCCAGCACCTCCACAGACCCTTCGACCCCGAGGTGGCGGAGCTCATCTGCCGCAGGTTCGAGGAGGCCTCCGAGCGGGCCCGGAGGCAGCCCATCTACTTCGACGACGCCATCCCCGCCCTCGACAGGATGAGGGAGCGGGGGCTGAGGCTATGCCTCTCCACGGGGAGGGGCGCCGAGGAGAAGGCGGAGACGCTGGAGAGGATGACGGGGACCCGCTACTTCAGCCACATCTTCAGCGAGCCCTCCATCGGCCACCTGAAGACGGAGCCCGCGTACTACCGCGCCGCCCTGATGCGGGCCGGGTCGCGGCCGGAGGAGACCGTGAGCGTAGGCGACACCCCGATGAGCGACATCCGCCCGGCGAGGGCCGCCGGCATCCGCACCATCTGGGTGAACAGGCGGGGCGAGCCGACGCCGAGTGAGGCAGATCAGAGGCCGGACCACGAGGTCCGCGATCTCCTGGAGGCGGCGGAGCTGCTCGCCGGGTAAAGGGTTTATATGCTCTCCCCGCCGAATCCTACCGAGGTATCGCTTTGTCGTGCATAGAGAAGATTCTGAAGCGCCGGAGCATCAGGCGCTACAGGAAGGAGCCCGTCCCCGACGAGGTCCGGGACAGGATACTGGAGGCGGGGAGGCAGGCCCCATCGGCGGCCAACAGGCAGCCCTGGCACTTCATCGTCGTCACCGACCCCGAGCTGAAGGAGAAGCTCGCCACGGGCAGATACAACCGCTTCATCAGGGACTCGACCTTCACCATCGTCGGCGTCTCCCTCCCCTACGACCCCGTCTCGGAGAAGTGGGGAGTCATCGACGTGACCATCGCCATGCAGAACATGGTCCTCGCCGCCGAGGTGCAGGGCGTCGGCTCATGCTGGATCGGCGACTTCAAGGAGGACGAGGTCAAGGAGCTGCTGGGCATACCGGAGGAGGCGAAGGTCGTGGCGCTCCTCCCGATGGGACTCCCCGACGAGCAGCCCGGGCCGAAGCCGAAGAAGCCCCTCTCGGAGATCGTCCACTACAACAAATGGTGACAAGACGCCCGCTCGGCCGAAACGAACGCGGAAGAATCACACCTTTTTACACTTTAAAGCAGAGACTATTAGGAGACTGAGGTTCGCGATTCATTCCTCTCCCACGCTTCTCTGAGGCGCCCCCGCCTACGGCCATAATGCTAGTATGTCCAAGAGTTGAGGGAGCAGGCGATCCAACAGGACGTGGAGGACGAGCGCGAGGGCGCCCAGCAACACGAGCTCCATGATGCGGGGAGCTTCGCCATCGCATAATTCAGTGCTCATTTTTGATAGCATATACCCCGCCTAATTCTTAAATGGATTATTAATGTTTTCTAAATATTAACCATAGAGGATCGGGGACGTGGAGGCGTATCACTAACGTTTCCTAGGTATCTACTACAGGTATGAGTGATACCGTTCTTTAATACATGGAAAAAGGGTGGCACCGGTGGCTATATCTTCTTCAGCACCCACTTCTCCTTGGCGTAGCCCGTCTCGGCGGAGGGCTGCTCCAGCGTCAGGTCGTAGATGTCGGCGCGGACGCCGCTCATCTCCTTGAGGGCGGCGAACATGAGGTTCGTCATGAAGTGGCTCGGGCTGTCTCCCCCTTCCACCAGCCGTATGGAGGACTTGATGACGGAGACGCCGAACATCTCGATGATGACCTCGTTCTCCTCCACCTTCGTCAGCCGTATCTTCGACATATACCCCATATCCTCCAGGAACTTCCCCACGGTCCTCAGCACCTCGTAGGGGTCCGAGCTGGGGAACTCGACCATCTTCCTCAGCTCCTGGAAGCCGATCTCGCCGACGCGGCGGAAGAACTCCGCGGCGGCCTCCCGCCCATACTTCTCCGAGTACGCCTTACAGATGTTGTAGTTCACGAAGTCCAGAAACTCCGGCCGGACCATCTTGACTGGGATATCCTTCGACAAACTCCCCTCTCCTCCCCCTAAGAGGGAAGCCAGAGCATTTAACACTTATCCGGGGACGACGACGGCCTAGACGATCCGCCTCGACCTATTCAGGGTCTTCCTGCCCCAGGAGTACCGACGGAGCCGGGAGGACTCGCCGTATCCGCAGGCGGCGCACCTCTTCTTCCTGATGTGGTAGGCCCTGCGGCCGCACCGCCTGCAGCGGATGTGCACCCTCTTCGCCGTGTGGATGGCTGCTTTAGATGGCATCCTAACAAGAACTCCGTCCCTGCAGAATCACGGCGGCGGCGAGATCATGATGACGTTGTCGCCCCGGAGGATGATGGTGCCGATCGGCTCCACGTTATCGGGATCGCTGATGTTCTCCGCGTCCTTCAACACCAGGTTCACATGCTGGTCGAACCCCTCAAGCGTCCCCCTCAGCGTCCTCCCCCCGCGCAGCTTGATGAGCACAGTCTTCCCCAAGCTCCTCTCAAGGACCTTCTCGATCATCTCCGCCAATCCACGTCACTCCGAGCCCGACGTCTCTCCAATTTTCCTCCGCCGAGCATTATTCGAATAAAAGGGATGCCACTATTAAAGTTTTGTATTCGCCGAAAACGCCCCTAGGAACGTGGGCGCGGAAAGGAGGGAATGATGAAAAAAGTGAAAAAGGCACCCCTCAGGGGGGATGAGTTGTCTCACGGGCGGCATAACTCAAAAGATTTATTAACAGGTGTTCGACCTACACTATAGCCTTTACCGGGTTTAGACGGCTTTTGAGTCGGATGAAAACCGTCGGAAGAGGGGGAATCGAGTTTAAACGAGACGGTTCAAGGGCCCGCGTTTTCGATCGGATGTTCGAGTGTTTTTGTGTAAAGGTGAATGGGGATGCTTCT
>QMXQ01000143.1 GCA_003662205.1 Candidatus Bathyarchaeota archaeon | reverse complement strand
TTTTTATCTTGTTACCCGCAGCTCCCGCATCTTCTCAAGGTTCTCGGGGTGCCGCTGGAAGTAGCTGCGCACGGGCTCCAGGATGCGGATGACCGCCTCGGCGACCCCCCTCTTCAGGTCGAGGGGGTGAAGCGCGCCGGAGAGGTAGAGGCGTTCCAGCTCTGCGTAGCTCTCGACGGTGATGTCCCCGCCGTACTTCGCGGGCCTCTCGATCTCTAGGGCGCCGAGGTGGGGGAAGACCACCAGCCTGGCGTGGGCCAGGACGGGGTTTCCCTCCGCCGTCTTCGGGGGGCAGAACGCCAGCCGGTATTTCTCTCGGATGGCGTCGGGCTCGTCATTGACCCAGATGGCCCCCTTCTCGATGCTCTTCGACATCTTAGCCCGTATGCTCCGGTCTATGGAGGCGTCCTCGTCGAAGGCCCCCTCGATGGCCTCGCCCTGGAGGCCTGGCAGCAGCGGCGAGTGGAGGCAGACCGGCGTCTTGTAGCCGAGCTTGGGCGCCAGCTCGCGGGCGAGCATGTGGACCTTCCGCTGGTCCATGCCGGCGCAGGCGCAGTCGAGGTCCATGTGGAAGATGTCGCTCGCCTGCATCGCGGGGTAGAGTATCCACGCCGCCTCCACGTCGCCGGCGTCGAGGCTCCGCCCCATGATGGGGAGGGCCCGCTGGATGCGCCTGAGGGACGACGACTTGAGGACGCGGACGACCTTCGCCCAGTAGTCGCTGCTGTCGACGAGGTCGGAGGCCCAGAGGTAGCGGACCTTGCCCTCGGGGAGGCCGAGGGCGGTGAAGCAGTCCTTGAAGTACTCGCCGCCGGCCCTGATGTTCTCCATGACGCCGCCGAACTTGTTGTTGATCCAGCTGTGCCAGTCGGCGAGGAAGATGGTGAAGTCGAATCCGGCCTCCACCCAGTCCCTCATCTTCTTCCCGACGATGAGGCCGGTGCCCGCGTGCATCATCCCCGAGCACTCGAAGCCGACGTACCCCTTCGGGTGATCGACGGTCTCCAGCAGGCTGCGGAGCTCCTCGGGGGTGATGACCTCCTCCAGGTTGCGGACGCACAGCTCATAGCGCCTATCCAGGTCCATGTCGGTTCGCCTGAGACGGGTATTGGATGGGGTGGTGCGTTTTTAAGGTTTGAGGGCAGGCGCCCCTGTCCCTCGCAACAAACCCACGGCCTCACAGACGGGGCGACGCCCCACTCGGCCGAGCTCTCTCAGATGCGAGGTTTCCGACGCCCGCCCTGCCCGCCTGTCCCATGTCTGGGTAACCCGCTCTTCACCGGCATCCCTCTGAGAGGTCCGTCTGCATGGGGCGTCGTCGTCGGCGGGCAGGTAGATATCCGAATCCGCCTCTTTTAACCCTTTCAATGAAGTCGACACAACCGTATGTGCCGCCGGTCGAGCTCGGACCAGCGAGAGAGAACTCCGTTTCCTCAGCTATCTATTTCTCGATCATAAAACCTGGGCCCCAACACTTCCAGCCTAAATGTGTAATATCCGTCTTTATGAGCCGGTACACACTGACGGTCAGCCTAAGTTATTGTTTTTAACTACGAGTCGCATCTCATATTTTAATGAAAGAAGTCAGATTCGTTCTCGTTGTCCTCGCTGTTTTCAGCATTTCTCATTTCGTAACCGACGGCTACATCAACATCTTATCCCCGCTCTCGCCTTTGATCTTGAACGATTTTCAGCTGAGCTACACTCAGCTCGGTCTCTTGATCTCGGCATTCACCCTGGCAGCTTCCATCCTACAATTCGTGGCCGGCTATCTCGCTTCTCGCGTCGGCAAGGATCGCCTGATCATGGGGGGCTTTATCTGGACCTCCGTCTTCATCTACGGGGCCGCTCTGGCCTCCAGCTATCCTCAGCTCCTGGTTTTACTTGTTGCCGCCGGCGTCGGCATCAGCTTCTATCATCCTTCAGCCTCATCCATCCTCTCAGGGACGTTTCCGAGGCGGGGCAGGGGCAGGGCGCTCTCCATATACCTCTTCTCAGGTAGAGTCGGGGCCTTCTCCTCGGTGCTCCTCGCAAATGTTCTCGCATCCGTTGTGGACTGGCGTCTCTCCCTCTACACATGGGCGGTCAGCGGCCTTCTAGTCGCCCTGATCTTCGCGGCGGTAAACCTCGGGGACCGGGTGGAGCCTGAGAGGAAGGGCTCTGTGATAACCTTGGGATGGCAGTTTTCCCGGCGGCTGTCAATAGTGGTCCTCGTGCTGATCTATTCTGTCTATGAGGTGCTGTCCCGGGGTCTTTCAACTTTCATACCGATACATCTCGTTGAGAGCTTTGGGGCCTCGGTGGCCAACGCGGGTTTTTCCGTGGGGTTGCTGATGGTCTGCGGCTCCGTAGGGTCGGTCTTGATCGGCTTCCTCTCCCATCGGTTCGATAAAGAGCGTGTGGTCCTCCTGCTCGTCCTCCTGAGCGTAATCCTCACCTTCTTCGTCGCCGTACAGGGGATGGACTTATTCTTCGTCTTCACCCTCGCCCTCCTAGGCGTCTCGGTCTACTCCATTTCACCGCTTACTCAGGCGCTGGTTTCTGAGTATACCCTGAATTCGGAGAGGACCAAGGTTTTCGGATTCCTCTTCACCGTCAGCAATGGGCTCGGAGCCGTCACTCCCCTTTTGATGGGTGTGATAGCCGACGCGTACAGCCTCCAGGCATCGTTTTACCTCTTGATAGCGGTAGCGTGCGCGGGCGTCGCCTCGATGTTGGGCCTCGTATTGATGAAAAGTTGAATCAAATCAAGAGCGTATCCGTCTGGTCCCGTTAACCATAGAAAAAGGGAAGGCCGCCCTCGTTATTTGAGCCATCTCTCAAACCATCTGAGCATATGCCTCAGCCGTTCCTCTCTGTGTTTCGGCTTGCCGCTCCTGCTCAGCTCGTGGTTTTCGTCGGGGAACCTGACCAGCTCGGTGGGGACGCCCTGGAGCTTGAGCGCCACGAACCACTGCTCGGCCTGCTCCATGGGGCAGCGGAGGTCGTTCTCGCTGTGGATGATGAGGGTCGGCGTCTTCACGTTCTTCGCGTACCTGAGGGGCGACTTGGCCAGGTGCTTCTCCATATGCTCAAAGTAGTCGGGGTCGCCGGCGATGCTCTCAGGCTGCATGTAGCCGATGTCGCTGCAGCCGAACTTGCTCACCCAGTTGCAGATGCTGCGGAAGGTGACGGCCGCCCTGAACCTGTCGGTGTGCGACACGATCCAGTTGGTCATGTAGCCGCCGTAGCTGCCACCCGTCACCCCTAGGCGGCTCTCATCGATGAAGCTGAATCGTCTCAGGGCCTCGTCCATGAACGCCATGAGATCCTCGTAGTCGCACTCGCCGTAGTGGCCCATCACCGTCCTCGCGTAGTCCTCGCCGTAGCCTGCGCTTCCCCTTGGATTCGTGTAGAGGACCACATACCCCTCCGCCGTCAACAGGTGAAACTCGTGGTAGATGGCGTCGCCATAGACCCCCCTCGGCCCGCCGTGGATCTCCAAGACCGCCGGATACCGCTCGCCCTCCCTGTAGTCGGGAGGCCGCATGATCCACCCGTCTATTTCCTCCCCCAGGCTGTTTCTGAAGGTGAAGTGTTCTGGTGTGCTCAGCTTCAGCCTCCTGAGCAGGCGGTCGTTGAAGTGTGTGACCCGTCTCTCGCCTTCGCGGTCCTTGATCCATAGCTCCGCTGGGTGGGTTGCATCCATCGCGTTGAAGGCGATGACCGAGTCATCTCCCGAGAGGCTGAAGCCATCAATGGTTCTGCCGCCGATGACCTCCTCGACGGCGCCTCCGTCTAGGTCTACCTTGTAGATGTTGGCGTGGGGGATGCTCGCCGTCAGAAAATAGATGCTGTCCCCGTCGTGGCTCCAGACGGCGCCGGGGTTGGGCGTCGCCACCCTGAGGTCGGAGCCGACCCCCATGCCGAGGCTGCGGTCGAAGCCCTCGGTGAGGTTCCTCATCTCGCCGCCCCCGGAGGGCATCACCCACAGATCCAGGTTTATCGCGAGGCCCTTCGGCTTGTCGTGGCCGATGAAGGCGAGCAGCCCGCCGTCCGGGGACCATGAGAGGTCGGTGATGACGTGTTTTCCTTCGGTCAGCTTCTGGGGCTCGCCGCCCTTGGAGGAGATGGTGAATATATCCCGGACCCGGCTGAGGTCCGCGTCCTCATCCAAGTTGGCGGTGAAGGCTATGCTGCTGCCGCTGGGCGCCCGACTCCAGGCGGGTCCTCTTCCTGTCGAAGGTGTGGACCGAGGGGAAGCCGGAG
>QMXQ01000142.1 GCA_003662205.1 Candidatus Bathyarchaeota archaeon | reverse complement strand
CGCGACCCGCCTCTCCAGCATCGCCTCCCCCAGCTCCATCGACCGGACCCACCTCCTAGCCTCGCGCTTCGTCGAGGGGCCGCCGAAGACGCGGGAGGACGAGATGACCGCCTCCCTAAGGGCGTTCTTCAGCTTCCTGTCGCCCTGCAGGAGGACGCGGCGGAGTACGCCCAGCCTCCGGTCGTCTACCGCCCGCGGCTTCAGCCTTATGATGCTCGTCGGCACCCCGGGGGGCGGATAGTAGGCCTCCGGCCCGACGGCGCCGAGCCTCTCGACGATGAAGAAGGCGCCGGCGACGAGGGACAGCTTGCTGTAGCGGGGGTCATCCTCGCCGGCGGTCACGATCCCGGCGAAGGAGGAGGAGACGATGACCGCGACCACCTCGAAGTCGAGGCGGATCAGCCTGTGCACGAACGCCTCGCAGATGCTGTAGGGGAGGTTGGAGACGAGCTTGCCGAAAGGGGGGAGCCCAATCCTCAGGGCGTCGCCGTGGATCAGCTCAACGTTCCCGTACGGGGCCGTCCTCTCCTCCAGCAGGGGAAGGAACTTCACGTACTTCTCGACCGCGATCACCCTCCCCGCGGCCTCCGCCAGCGCCAGGGTGATGTTCCCGCAGCCCGCCCCCACCTCCAGCACCGTGTCCTGCTCCCCAACGTCGGCCGCCTCGACGAGGAGGCCTATCACCTCTGCGTCCACGAGCTGCTGCTCGTCACGGTCAGGGTCCAGATCGACCCCGAACCGCTCAAGCAGGCGCCTGGTTTCGTCCACAAGCAAACCGCGCGTCACCCCGCCCCTCCAAGGCCACGGAAACCGCCCGTCCTTGAAAAAGGCGCGGGGCTTAAAAGGTTGAGGTGGCGCCGGGGGTGGGATTTGAACCCACGCGACCCGAGGGTCACAGACTTAGCAGGCCTGCTCCTTACCAGGCTAGGAAACCCCGGCAAGACGCGACGGGTTTTCAGCCCTTCTTCCATGTAGGAGGAGGGTGAGAGGATATTAAGATTTTCGAGCTTGAAAAAAGGGAGGGGCGTCAGCGGATCTCGTCGAGCTTCCTGTCCACTGAGTCCAGCCCCAGGCGTCTCAGCTCCTCCGAGGTCGGGATGCCGCGCTCGTCCCAGCCCATCTGCTGGTAGTACTCCTTGACCTCGTCGTCGACCACCTTCCTGTCCGCTGCCTTCCCCTTCCACGGGCCCGAGGGCAGGGGCTCGTAGAACCTCTCGGGGTTCTTGTCGTCGACGTAGGGCTTCCATCTGAGGTCGGGGCCTCCGATGAGGAGCGCGGCCCTCTGGATGTTGATGATGCGGCGGGCGTCGGTGGCGTACCACCGCTCCCGGTCCATCTCCCAGCCCCTGACGGCGGTGTAGAACTCCCAGATCCTGTCGCGGGTCCCCGGCGGGTAGGTGTTGAAGCTGCAGTAGACGCCGGAGTCGTGGAGGACAACGGTGAGCTCGCTGCTCCCGTGATCGATGGGGAGGTACGCGATGGATGTGTGGTCGCCCCCCTGCACGGAGCAGCAGTAGGAGACGTTGACGGGGTAGTCCTCGCCGCTCCGGATGCCGTGGGCGCCGATGCCGATGCCCTTCGAGGTCACCGCGTACCGGGTCAGGTCCATGCCCTTCATCTCGCCCAGCTTCAGGGCAGCCCTGTAGGTCCCCTCGGCTAGGATGTCGCCGATGCCCCGCCTGTGGACGATGAGGTCGATGAGCTTGGCGAAGGCGTCCGTGTCCCCCCAGTTCAGCTCGAAGCCGAGGTCCTCCTTCGTCAGGATGCCGCGCTGGTAGAGCTCGCCGGCGAAGCCGAGGACGTTGCCGCCCTGGATGCCGCAGAGGCCGAGGTCGTCGATGAGGGCGGCGAGGTAGACGTTGTCCTCGGGCTGGAAGATGCCGAGGTTGGTGCCGGCGTAGGCCTGGATCTCGTAGTCGGGGTTGTCGGTGATGGCGCCCTTGTAGGGGCCGACCTTGGGGGTCGCCACCTTCAGGCAGGAGGTCGGGCAGCCGAACTCCGCCCAGTAGCGCTTAACCCAGACCCGCTCCTCGAACTTGTCGACGCCGAAGCTCCGCTCGTCGTGCCACTCCTCCTGCCAGTTCCGGATGGGCTCGGAGCTGAGCCTGAAGCCGACGTCGTGGCCCAGGTAGCCGGTCCCCCACCGGCGGAAGATGTCGCTGGCGAAGCAGAGGTCGCAGATGGTCCGGATCAGCTCCCACACGCGGGGCGGGTCGGCGACCTCGGGCAGGGGGCCGGTCCCCTTGGCGACGACCGCCTTCAGGTTCTTCGACCCCATGACGGCGCCGTATCCGCCGTACCCGGAGGCATGAGAATACTTCCCCGTCACCGCGGCGATGCGGGCCATGTTCTCGCCGGCGGGCCCGATGTAGACGGACTGGGGCTCCTTCCACTCCCGCCTCCGTGGGTGCTTCCTCTCCAGCTCCTCCCTGCCGACCTTGTTGATGTGCTTGAGGAACTCGATGGCGCCCTTCCCCCAGAGGTCCGAGGCGTCCCTGATCTCGGCGCCCTCGTCGGTGACCCAGATGTAGACGGGCTTCTCCGCCCTGCCCGTGACGATGAGGCCGTCGACGCCGGCGCACCGGAGCTCGATGGGGAGCTCGCAGCCGATGGTGGAGCCGACGATGCCGTTGCTCTGGGGGGACTTCCCCGAGATGCAGAGGCGGGCGCCCGGGTAGTAGCCGGTCAGCGGGCCGGTGAAGAAGGTGAGCAGGTTCTCGGGGCCGAGGGGGTCGACGGTCTCCCACCTGTCGCCGAGTCTGTCCCAGAGGACCTTTGCCGCCAGCCCCCTGCCGCCGATGTAGTCCCGGAGGACGGGGTCGGGGAACCTCACCTCCTTGATGGTCTCGGCGGTGAGGTCGATCTCAAGGAACTTGCCTGCGTAGCCTCTCATCTCAGATGACCTCTTTCCCCTTCTCGCCGAACAGGTTGATGGCCAGCTCCCGGGTCACCTCCTCCGGCCTCTTCGCGTACAGCCTGTACGCCTTCGTCTCCTCCCGCTTCACCAGGTAGAGGCAGTTCCACCGCCCCTCGTGGCAGACCTTGACGCACTCGGGGTCGCCCCCGCAGAAGTCGCAGATGAGGGCGTAGTTCTCCGTCGGGTGAATGTGCGGTATCCTGCCGGGGCACGCCTCGATGCAGTTGCCGCAGGCCGTGCACAGGTCGCGGTCGACGACGATGCTCTTCATCTCCGGCTCCACGGAGAGGGCGCCGACCGGGCAGGAGTCGACGCAGGGGTGGTCCTCGCACTGGGCGCAGAGGTGGGGGACCTCGACGCCGGGGACGAGCATGAACACCCGTATCCGGGACGCCTCCGGCCAGATTCTGCCCTCGTGGTGGAGGCTGCACGCGATCTCGCAGCGCCGACAGCCGCTGCACTTCAGGTAGTCGCGCATGATCCAGAAGGGTTTCTCGATGTTCACGTCGAATCTCATAACCACTTCGGGAAAGGTGTATATAAAATCGCGGCGTCCCCGCCCCGGGGTAGGGTTTAATTCCCGGGCGGAGAGAGTTCTCCGGGGATGTCCGCCACCGCCTTCCGGAGGCTCCACCCGAAGATCCTGAGGGGGCTGGAGATGCTCGGCATAACGGAGCCGACGCCGCCGCAGGAGAAGGCCCTAGCACCCATCTCGTCGGGAGAGAACGTCCTGCTGGTGGCGCCGACGGCGAGCGGCAAGACGGAGGCGGCCCTCCTCCCCGTCTTCGACGCCTTCCTCCGAGCTCCCCGTAGGCCGGCGGGCGTAGGCATCCTCTACCTCACGCCGCTGCGGGCCCTGAACAGGGACATGCACAGGCGGCTCACCTTCTGGGCCGACCACCTCGGCATCGACGTCCAGATCAGGCACGGGGACACGGCGCAGCGGGTCCGGCGGAGGCAGGCGTCGAAGCCGCCGCAGATGCTCATCACGACGCCCGAGACGCTGCAGGCCATCCTGCCGTCGAAGGCGATGAGGGGGCACCTCAGGGGCGTCAGGTGGGTCATCGTCGACGAGATCCACGAGCTCGCCGCCTCCAAGCGGGGCGCCCAGCTCGCCGTCGGCCTGGAGCGCCTTGAGAGAGTCGCCTCCGCGCCCTTCCAGCGGATCGGGCTCTCCGCGACGGTCGGCAACCCTGGGGAGGTCGCCCGATTCCTCGGCGGGCCCCACCCCGTCTCCATCATCGAGGTGGAGGTCGACAAGTCCTACAGGTACAGCGTCGAGTACCCCACGCCCACGGACGAGGACTTCGATCTCGCCGACGAGCTGAGCACCACGCCGCGGGCCGCCTCCCGCCTCCGGCGGATACGGG
>QMXQ01000141.1 GCA_003662205.1 Candidatus Bathyarchaeota archaeon | reverse complement strand
GTTGGCCGCCAGCACGGCGCCCCCGGGGCTGGAGACGCCGACGATGGGGGCGCCCCGCTTCACCAGCTCCAGCGCGTACTCAACCTGGTAGAGACGACCCTCAGGAGAAAAAATAGTAATGGCGCTGTCATAATCCCTCGGCGACAACATCTCCCCGTCTTCAGCTCCTCATAACTGCCTTTCCGATATTGAACGCGCCTAGATTATATAAACATCTTTGAGAGGTCTCGACCGTATCGAGCGTTCCCTGGTAACGGGTTGGATCGTCTTCGGCGGGGTCAGAAGTATCTTCGCAGGGCCTCCGCCGCCGCCTCCGTGACCACCCATTTTCCCTCGATGGACCTCACAGCCCGCGCCTTCTCCAGCAATCCGAGGTGCTCCGCGACTAGGACGTAGGCGAGGTTGTGGTTCCAGCCCACCTTCTCCATCATGTGGTCGATGATCTCCTCGAAGGCTCGGGGCTCGGTGCAGAAGCGGGCGATGGAGCGGCGGTAGTAGTGCTGGAGATGCTCCTTGAGCTCCTTCGGCTTCATCAACGAGAAAAAGGATCGGAGGGAAAATAAATGATTTTCAGCGGGCTTCCGTCACTTCTTGTCCGTCACCGTGTAGTAGACATGATTTTTCTGGACGATGGGGCGGGCCTTCAGCAGGTTGAGGCGTTCCCCATCGAGCACATCCTCGTCGGCGCTTGCCGTGACGATCTCCCCGACGAAGAGGGTGTGGTCGCCGCAGACGTAGGACTGGACGACCTTGCACTCCAGGTGCCCGTAGCACTCCTTGATGAGGGGCGGCTTAACCTTCGATGCGGGGATGGCCGTCAGCCCCGTCTCCTTGAACTTGTCGTAGTCCCTGCCGGACTTGGTGCCGCAGAAGTGCATCTCCTCCTCTAGGTCGATGGAGGGGACGTTGACGACGAACTCCCCCGTCTCCTCGATGAGCCTGTGGCTGTACCGACGGGGCGAGACCCCGATGCAGACCAGCGGCGGGTCGAAGCTGATGGGCATGTACATGCCGAGGGTGATGATGTTTAGATATTTTTTATGCCGAAAATCTTTTATAGTCTTAGGGGCACCCCTAGTTCGATGGGTTTTGAGGCCTGATTTGAGGGCGTGGGTTGAGGAGAACCCCGAAGTGGCCGAGTGGCTGGGGAGCGTCAGCGAGGGCGCCGCGGAGCTTTATGCCGTTAGGTTCAAGAGGTTCTACGACTGGTTGACGGCTGAGGGGGAGTTCGGGGGTTTCACGCCGGCCAAACTTCTAGACTTTCAGGCTGAGGCGAGAGGGAGGAATAGAGTCAAAATAGCCAACCGTCTGGGGGCTTTCCTCAGAAAGCTAGCTGGGGAGCTCAGGCCTAAAACGCTGGCTCACTACTACTCGGCGACGCGGAGCTTTTTCCAGTTCCACGGCGTTGAACTGCCCCGCCGAGGCTTCAACCTGCCCGACGACTACAGGGAGCCCGCGCCCCAGTTACTGACGCGGGATGACTTGGTGAGGATTCTCGCCGCGGCAAAGCTCAGAGATAAGGCAATCTACACGATCTGCTTTCAGGCGGCTTTGGGCTGGAAAGGGTTCAACCAGTTCAACCACGCCTGGGACCAGATCGAACCCCAGCTCGAAAAGGGCGCAGACCACCTAATAGTGAAACTGAAATCACGCAAGAAACTCCGTGGCATAACCAACGGATACTTCACGATCATCGGACGCGACGGCGTCCGACTTCTGAAAAAATACCTAGAGAAGCGCGGGACTCCAGAACCCGGGGAAGCCATATTCCTCTCACGAGAGGGCAGGGCCATAGCTGCCAGAACATACAGGAAAAACTTTGAGAACCTAGCTAGGCGCGTTGGTTTGATCTCAAAGCGCGGAAGCGACAGAACGTCGAGATATGGATATTCTCCTCACCAACTTCGAGATGTTTTCAGGACCGAGTGGCAGAAATCGGGGGCTGACCCCCTCGTCGGAGAGTTTTTGCTTGGCCACGTCGTTGACCCTAACAAATATCTAGAGTTCAAAAATGTTCCTCATTACGTTCTGGCAGAGTATGAGAAGGCGGAGGAGGCGCTCAGCGTGATTTCCAAGCCCGACCTCGGCGTCGTGCCAGTGGATGAGGTTAAGAGACTCAGGCGTGAGGTCGCGGAGCTTCGAAACCTAATAGCCCCGTTCGTTCGGCAATCGCTGAAACGTTTGATGGAGAACGGGAGACTCGATCCCGAGGTTGAAGAAACAGTAAAGAGGCTGGTAAGATACGCGGGACGCGGGGGTGACGGAGTCCGAGAAATCATCGATAGCGAGATCGGGAAGTTTCTGGACAGGGAAGAAAAGCTTCTTGAAAGGGAGAGGCGGAAGCGTGGCGAGGGTGAGAAGGCTCAAGAAATCTTTACGCCGTAAAGATGTAGGTAACAGTAAACATTTAAATAGTTGACCTACTTCTAATACCTCTGCTATGGCTAGATATGGAATGAGGATCAAGTGTCCTCACTGTGGGTACGCATGGACTACCAGGTCTATGCTTAGGTACGTGACGTGTCCAAGCTGCTTGGGCAAAGTCTGGGCTGAAAAGAACGTCGTGGAGGAGGTCAAGGTGGGGTAGGGTGGATTCTCAGAGACCCCGCCCCGGGCCAGCGAACCCCGCTACCCCTGAGATTCTCCTACGGCGTTCTACTAAAAACTTATGGTGCAACATTCAGCATGGACTATCAGAAAGACAATTACCGGAAAGTTCGAGCCAAATTCTATAGCAACAGCGTTGAGGCTCTTGTAAGCGTCCTCGCAAAGCTCCGGCGCACTTTCCCGACGAATGCAGACTTTTCGAGAGTTCTTCCGTCACAGCAGGGAGGGGGGCACGCTTACATTTGCGTGTATGTAAAAGATGAGGAGGAGTCCTGATGAGTGAAAGCGAGACAACCATTGTCGAGCCCACTCCCGACGGCTACCTAGCAAAGGTTGGTGATAAGGCGGAACCCATCTTCAGAACCCAAAACATACTGCAGGAAGCACTCCGCATCGCCCCATCCCTCGGCGTCGAGCCGAAGGAGATCGTCGCAGCCGTCGCCAAATGTGTAGACGACGAAGTGGAAGCCATCCTGAACGACCCGCAACCCCTAGAACGGCTGAAACCATACCTCGACGAACTCATCGCTGGAGAGGATGCCAACAAACTGCTCGTCTTTGTTCTACTATTATCGGGAAAACTGCCGGACCCCCGGAAAAAGGAGATGATCCTCTTCAAGTCGGAGAGCGGTGCCGGGAAGAGCACCCTCGCCAACGCCCTCACCTCCGCCTTCAAGACGAAGAAGGTGGGACGCTTCTCCGAGCATGCCCTCGACTACACCGACCTCACCGGCTACCAGGTCCTATACATACAGGAGATCGGCCACATGGACGAGGAGAAGCAGGGCCTCAGCACCATCAAGTTCCTCAGCGCCGACGACCAAGGATATGTGGTTGAAGTTGTCGTAGGCAATCCCCAGGACGGCTTTAAAAACATCCAAAAACGCATCCCGCCTATGACCGTAGTCAGTAGCACCACCCGCGTCCGTCTCGATCCTCAATATGAACGACGTAACTGGGTAGTTGGCCTCGATGAAACCCCAGAGCAGACCCGGCGCATCATGAAACTGAAAGTGAAACGCAGGCTTGAGGAGAATGAGATCAACCTCGGCCTACGTGACGAACTCAGTTGCGACAGGGCGAAGCGCCTGCTGAAGCGGCTGGTGGAGAAGATCGAGCCGTGCCGGGTCGTCATCCTCTTCCCCGAGTCCATCCTCGAAGTCCTAGAGCATGAAAAGATCAGAGTCAGGGGCGACTACTCGAAGCTGATGCGCCTCATCGAATATTATTCCATCCTACGACAGCGTACCCTCCCTCGGCTGATGGTGAACGGGACGCCGACGGTCTTCGCCACCCCTGAAGCCGCCCTAGAGATTCTACAGGTCGCTACCGAGCCGCTGACGTTGATGACGATGGAGATGGATAAGCGAACCCGGAAACTGCTGGAGGGCTTCAGGGAGATGGGGCTGACCTCCGCGGGGATGGTAATCACCCCAGAACTCAGGGAGGAGATGGCCACCCGGCTCGGATACTCATCCCACACTCTCAGAGTCTATCTTAACGAGTTGGTCCGCAAAGGCTACTTGACAGACGACAGTAGGAAGCCCAAGATTTACAAGCTCCCGCTCAGTTTGAAGGCCATCGAGCGAAAGGTCAGCGCAATATCCGCAAAACTCGAAAATGAGGAAGCTTTGATACTTCAAATCTGCGAGGAAGCCCAGAAAACCCTTAAAAAGCTATCCTCAAAAATGGGAGAGGGGGAGATACAGGAAC
>QMXQ01000140.1 GCA_003662205.1 Candidatus Bathyarchaeota archaeon | reverse complement strand
GCTCGATGGGCGCCCCTGGAGGCCCTCGTCTCCCTGGACCTGCCGGCCGGGACGAGGCGCTTAATCGAGCGGGTCAGATCGAGCCTATAGCCCGTCGGCGCCCCCGGCAGCGCTCTTCCCATTCAGATGCGGAGAGGAAAGACTTATATCCAAACGGCTAAAAATATAGCCCAAATAGATGAAAATGGATGATGAAGGGTATGGTTGATGAGTATGTGGTTAACAGGACCCTTGACGCGCGCGGGCTCTTCTGCCCGATGCCCATCGTGAAGCTGAAGAAGGCGGTCAAGGAGATGGCCGACGGCGAGGTCATCAAGGTCCTGGCGACGGACCCCGGGAGCAAGAGGGACGTGGAGGCCTGGTGCAGGAAGACCGGGAACAGCCTCCTGGAGGCGTCGGAGGCGGACGGCGTGTTCACCTACATAATCCGGAAGGGGGGCTGAGCGCGGTGGGCGGAGAAAGGAAGAAGATGGCGATCATCGTCCACTCGGGCACCATGGACAAGCTCTATCCCGCCTTCATGCTCGCCAGCTCGGCGTCCGCCCTGGACGTGGAGACCCACCTCTTCTTCACCTTCTGGGGGCTGAGCGCCCTCAAGAAGGGAGGGCTGGAGGCGGCAAAGCTGCCCGGCCTCATGAGGATAGGCACCGGCATGATGAAGGGGCGCATCAGGGAGGCCGGCGTCCCCACCCTGTCGGAGATGCTGGCGATGTGCAAGGAGTCCGGCGACGTGAAGATATACGCGTGCAGCACCACCATGGAGCTCATGAAGATCAGGGAGGAGGACCTCATCCCCGAGGTCGACGAGATCGTGGGCGCGACGGCCTTCATGGCGATAGCCCTCGACGCCGACATCCAGCTCTTCATCTAGTCCGGGAGAACGCGAGATTGCCTCGAAGGCTGCTCATCCTCCTCTGCGACTCCCCCTTCCAGCACGAGAGCGTCGAACACGCCATCGAGATGGCCCGCGCCGCCCTGCGGAGGGGCCACGAGGTGAACATCTTCCTCATGATGGACGGCGTGTACAACCCCTGCACCACCCAGAACGGCGAGCCCTTCAAGATGTCCTCCATCTCCGAGAGGCTCGTCGAGCTGATGGGGGAGGGCGCCAACATATCGGCGTGCAGGGTCTGCATGGAGCTGAGGGGCGTCAAGGAGGACCACCTCCCGGAGGGCGTGGACACCGGCGGCATCTTCGACCTCTCCGAGATGGTGGCAGACTCCGTCGTCATCAGCCTCGTGGGGAGGGGATGAGATGCCGGAGAAGAACGTGATCGTCCTCATCAAGTCGCGACCCTTCTCGACCCTGAACTACTACGAGGCCCTCCGGGTGGCCGCCGGCCTATGGGAGCACCGTACGATCATCCTCTGGATGGGGGACGGCGTGTACGCCGCCCTGAAAACCGCCGACGGACGCCTGACAGAGAAGTTCTTCATCGACTTCCCCGACCTCGACACGGAACTCTACGCAGAAGAGGACGCCCTACGCGAGAGGGGCCTCAACGCGAGCGACATTCTCCCCGGCATCAAGGTCGTAAACCGCGACGAGATCACGGAACTGCTGCGGGAGGCGGATGCCTCCCTGGTCTTCTGAGGTGAAGCCATGAAGACGATCCTGTTCCTGAACAAGCTCGATCCACAGGCGATCTCCCTGGCTGAAGCGCTGAGGGAGAAGGGGGAGGAGGTGGACGCCGTCCTGATCCAGGATGCCGTCTACCTCGCGCTGAGAGGCGGCAGATACTCCGCGGATGTTGAACGGGCCGTCGAGAACGGCGTCAGGTTCTACCTGCTTGAAAACGACGTGGAGAAGCGCGGCATACGCCACAAGCTCACGGCGGACCCGGAGCTGGTAGACTACGACGCCCTCGTCGAGCTGCTGCTCCGCGAGGATCGGAGGGTACTCAACCTTTAGGCGAAGGGGGATTGAATGGTCGAATTGGACGACCTCGACAGGAGGATAATGGAGCTACTGCTGGAGGACGCCCGGCTCTCCTACAGGGAGATAGCGAAGAGGCTGGGGGTGAGCCACGCCAGCGTCTCCAGCCGGATCAGGCGCCTAGAGGAGGAGAAGGTGATCCGGGGGTACTCCACCATCCTCGACCCCGAGGTCCTCGACCTCTACCCTCTCTGCATCAGGATATCCGCCGCCTCCGGCGCCGAGCTCTCGGAGATGGGGAGGGAGATCGCCGATCTCGATCGGATCTACGTGGTTCTCCGGGTCTCCGGCGAGTGTGAGCTCCTCGTCCTCGCCATGTGTCGAGACCGGAGGGAGGCCATAGAGATCCTCTCGAAGATATCGAGGATCAGGGGCATCGAGAAGGCGGAGAGCCACGTGGTGCTTGAGACGATAAAGATGTCGGGCAGACGCCTGAAGGACTGAGCCCCTTTTTCTCGGTTCCGGCTCCGCCGGGGTTGGGAAGCATTTTATTTGCCTTGCACGCCGATGGTAGGGTTGTGGAGGCGCGGCGTTGCTGAGGGTCAGCGTCGATGTGGGGGGCACGTTCACGGACCTCGTGGCCCTGGACGAGGAGACGGGGGAGGTTGTGAACATCAAGGTCCCCTCGGTGCCGAGGAACCCCGAGAGGGGCGTGGTGGACGCCTTCAGGCTGTTCCTGCGCGGGCGGACGGCGGAATCGGTCAGGATGGTGGGGCACGCGACGACCATAGCCACCAACGCTCTCTTCGGTCAGGTCGACCTCGACCTCCCGAAGACCGCCCTCATCACGACCCGTGGCTTCCGCGACGTCATCGAGATCGGCAGGCAGAGGCGCGCCGAAGTCTACAACCTCTTCTTCTCTCGGCCGCCGATGCTCGCGGAGCGCCGCCTCCGGTACGAGGTGGAGGAGCGCATCGACGCCGACGGGAACGTGCTGACGCCCCTGGACCCCTCCGAGGTCGAGAAGGTGCTGGACGAGGTGGAGCGGGAGGGCGTCGAGTCCCTCGCCATCGGGTTCCTCAACTCCTACGCCAACCCCCGGCACGAGGAGGAGGCCCTCGGGATGGCCCGGCGGCGCCTCCCCGGCATCTACCTGACAGCGTCGAGCAGGGTCTCCAACGAGTACAGGGAGTATGAGCGGTTCAGCACGGCGGTGGTGAACGCTGTGCTGATGCCCATCATCCACACCTACGTCTCCCAGCTCGCCGTCGACCTCAGGGGGCTGGGCGTCGACGCGCCGCTCTACGTGATGCAGTCCAACGGCGGGATGGCGGCGGCCGAGGTCGTGGTGGAGAGGCCGGCGACCATCGTCGAGTCCGGCCCCGCCTCGGGCGTCATCGCCGCCGCCTGGCTCGGGAGCCTCCTCGGCGTCCGGGACATCATCAGCTTCGACATGGGCGGGACCACCGCCAAGGCGGGCACCGTCCGCGGCCGCGTCCCCGAGGTCCTGCCCGAGTACGAGGTCGCCGGGAAGATCCACATGGGGAGGCTGGTCAAGGGGAGCGGCTACCCCGTCCGGTTCCCCTTCATCGACCTCGCGGAGTGCAGCGCCGGCGGCGGGACCATCGCCCAGGTCGACGAGGCGGGCGCCCTCACGGTGGGCCCCACCAGCGCCGGAGCCCGGCCGGGCCCGGCCTGCTACGGCCGGGGCGGGGTGGAGCCGACCATAACGGACGCGAACCTCCTCCTCGGGAGGCTCAACCCCCGGAGGCTTCTCGGCGGGGAGATGCCCATCTACCCCGACAGGGCGCGGCGCGCGTTCCGGCGGCTCTGCGACCGCCTCGGCGTCGGCGTGGAGGAGGCAGCCGTCAGCGTCGTCAGGATCGCCAACTCGATGATGTCGAAGATCCTGCGCATCGTCTCCGTGGAGCGGGGCTTCGACCCCCGGCGCTTCGCCCTCGTCGCCTTCGGCGGGGCCGGCCCGATGCACGCCTGCGCCCTCGCCGAGGAGCTCGGCATCGGCAGGATCATCGTCCCGCCGAACCCGGGGATGTTCTCCGCCCTCGGGCTGCTGACCGCCGACCTCTTCCACGACTACGCCCAGGCCCTCGTGAGGCGGACGGACGACGTCAGCCCCGAGGCGGTGGAGACCCGATTCAGGGAGATGGAGGCTGAGGGGCGGGAGACCCTCGCGAGGGAGGGCGTCGCCCCCGACGCGATGCGGTTCCTCAGGCGCCTCGACCTCCGCTACCTCGGCCAGTCCTACGAGCTCACGGTCGACGTCCCGGCCCCCTTCGACGCCGGGGCGATGCAGGAGGCGGTCGCCGCCTTCCACAGGAGGCACCGGGAGGTCTACGGGTACAGCGCCGAGGGGGAGCCGGTCGAGGTCGTGAACGTGAGGCTGAGGGCCGTCGGCGCCATCCCCAAGCCCCGCCTCAAGGAGCTCCCCCCGCGCCGAGG
>QMXQ01000139.1 GCA_003662205.1 Candidatus Bathyarchaeota archaeon | reverse complement strand
GCTCCTCGTGGTAATGGGTCTTGTAGCTCTTCGAGAGAACCCTGGGGCAGACGGCGGCCATGGGCCTCGCGGTGTCGACGCCGCTCTCGGCTAGCCTCCTCAGCCCCGTCTCGGGGTCGATGGGCTCCATGAACAGCGCCGAGTCCCCCGTGACCCTGATGGGTTTCTCGACGCCGAGCCCCGCGAGCAGGTCTCGGGAGGGCGTGTCCCTGGTCGAGATAAGGTGCGCCTGTTGAAGCAGCAGCCGGATGAGCCGTCGCCCCCTCCTCGACCGTATCGGCTTCGCGCCGATGCCGAAGCAGAAAAGCTTCTTCCCCAGGAGCCGGGGGAAGCCGAAGTAGAAGCTCCTCGTCAGGTGGCCATAGTCGTAGATGGGCGTGCCGCCGCTCACCAGGCAGGCGTCGGCGGAGCTGAAGGCGGAGAAGTAGGAGGCCGCGGCCGTCGGAGCGTCCCGTCGCAGCATGCTCCGTGGGCTCCGCAGGGGGACTGCCTCCACGCCGCAGACCCGCTTCGTGTACTCCGGGTTCAGGGAGAGGGCGGCTATCTCCGCGTCGGGCAGGGCCCGGCGCAGGTATCTCCCTAAGCCCGATGAGTATGGCGTCGTCGCCCAGGTTGCCGGAGCCGAACCACCCGCCGTAGACGAGGAGCTTCACCCTTCCCCCTTCCCTTCGGGTCACCTGCGCCTCTCCAGGAGGCTCCGGTAGATCTCGATGTGCCTCTCCACCACCTTGTTGATCTCGTAGACCTCCTCCATCAGCGCCCGGCCGCGCCTCCCCTTATCCCTCCGGTCTTCGTCCTCCAGCAGGGTTCTGAGCCCCTTCGCGTAGTCGCCGTCCTTGACGTGGTAGCCGTAGGTGCTCGTCAGCCCGTCGGGGTTCTCGCCGCTCAGGATGGGCGTCTCATGGGCGAGGGCCTCAAGGAAGGAGACGGGGAGGGCCTCCCGGATGCTCGTGTTCACCAGCGCCCAGCTCCTCTCCAAGATCCGTGATTTCTCCTCCTCGGAGACGAACCCCGTCAGCCGGAGATTGGGTATACCCCCATACTTCTTCCTCAGCCGGGCGTCGGTCTCGGAGTCGTGGGAGTGGCCCATGGCTATGAACTCGACATCCGGGAACCGCTGCGCCAGCCGGAAGAAAAGCTCAACCCGCTTCTGCGGGTCCCAGCGTGCGAGGAAGCAGACGGTGGGCTTATCCGCCTTCCTCATCGCCCGCCGCGGCACCTCAACAGGGTTGGGCAGGAACTCGGGGATGCGCCGAAGATGAAACAGCTTCACTGCCTTGTCGATGAGGAAACGCGCCTGGGCGTAGAGGGCGTCCGCCCTGTGGCACGCCCGGGCCAGGATCCGAGTCTCGATGTTGAGCCTCGCCTTGAAGGTGGGGGTCAGCCGATACCGGAGGTCGACCAGCGATATCCTGTGCCACTCGTAGAGATCGTAGGGGTCCTGGAAGGTGATGACGTGGAGCTTGTTGGGGGCCGCCCTCTGCGCCACGAAGGTGTTGTAGCTCACGGCCTCGCTATGATAGATGTCGGCGTCAGCCCGCCTGTAAAACTTCATCGAGTCCAACCGGGAGAGAACGGCGCGAAAAACCCGGGGCTTCTCCCCGTGATCCGGGAAACCATAGATGGTCATCCCGTCGAGCTCCTCAACCTCACCCTGACCGCCCCTGCGCACCGTGACCACGGAGACCTCATGACCTCGCTTGGCGAGTTCCCTGCCCAGGGTGCGGGTGAGGAAGCCAAAGCCGCCGTGGTATCCCCAAGAGAAGATCTCCGGGGAGACGAAGCAGATCCGCATCAGACTGTCAACATCTAGGCGGGGGGTCCGCCGGTATAAAGAGTTTCCGAAGCCGCGCCTGCGGCTTAAAGATGGATCGCTGCTCGATGTCATTTATATAGGATTTAGAACTGGATGCTTAACAGGCGACGAGAGAAGGTCTGGATGGAACCCGAGGTAAGCATTATAATCCCCGTCCACAACGAGGCGGCGGTCCTCCGGCGAAACACGGAGCTGCTCAGGGAGTACCTCAACCGGGAGCTGCCCCGACATGAGATCATCCTCTGCGAGAACGGGAGCAGCGACGAGACGGCTAGGATCGCGGAGGAGCTGGCGGCGGAGTTCGACGACGTGGAGTTCCTGACGCTGCCGGCGCCGAGCCTGCCGGAGGCCCTCAAGGCGGGTTTCAAGGCGGCGAGGGCCGAGAAAGTTGTCTACTACCCCATCGACCTCTCCGTCGACATCGACTTCATCCCGGCGAGCGTCGAGCTCCTCGACGAGTTCGATGTGGTCATCGGCTCGAAGCGGCTGGCGGCGGACCTGGATCAGCGGCCCCTGGCGAGGCGGATATCGAGCAGGGCCTACCACGGGTTGGTCCGCCGGTTCTTCGGCGTGGAGCTCACCGACACGACCTGCGTGAAGGCGTACAGGCGGGAAAGGATACTTGGCATCATCGACCGGGTTCCGACTGCGAGCAGGATCTTCGAGACGGAGCTGCTCGTCGAAGCTCAGAGAGACGGGTTCGAGATCGTGGAGATCCCGGTGCGGGTCGAGGAATATCGGCAGAGCAGGGAGGGGCTGGGGAAGAAGATCCAGGGGAAGCTTGAGGACCTGCTGTCGGCCCGGCTCGACCTCATATCCCTCTACGTGGGCGCGCCCCTGTTCCTCGGCGGGGTCCTCGCCATGCTCTACCTGATATTGGAGAAGCTAATGTTCTCCAGCCAGGCCGGGTTCATGAACCCCTACGCGTTCCTGCTCTCGATGCTCCTCGTCATATCCGGGTTCCAGATCATAACCTTCGGGCTGCTGACGAACCTCATCCTCCAGATCAGGAGGGAGCTCGCCAGGGCGGTCGGCGGTGAAAACCGGTAAAGCGGTTTTCGCATGGAGGCGGGTCCTGAGAAAGATTTTTCGAGGGGGAGTTTGACTTAGGTGTTGGATCGTGATGGGGTTGGTGAGCGTGAACCTGCTTGACTACGGCAGTCAGCTGCCTCAGGGGATGTACGAGGCCCTGGTGAGCGTCGTGATCCTGGTGTCGGTGGCTGTCGGGTATAAGATACTGAGCCGGTTCCTCTCGCGGACCGGTGAGCGGCTGGAGCTGGAGGCTCACGCCATGAACGGGTTGAGGCTTCTGCTCCGGGTCGCCGCGATCGTCGTCGCTTCCTACGGGGTGTTCATCGTCTTCAAGGTCCCCACGACTATGTTCGTCGGCGGCTCGGCCCTCATCGGCGCCTTCCTCGGCTTCGGCTCCTCCCAGACCATCAACAACATCGTCGCCGGCTTCTACGTCCTCATCACCCAGCCCTTCAAGGTGAAGGACTACGTGAAGATCGGGGACCTTGAGGGGCAGGTGGAGGAGATCACCATCAACTACACGAACCTCTACACGCCCACCTTCAACTTGCTCAAGGTGCCCAACACCCAGGTGATCAACAGCAGGGTGCTGAACCTGACCCACGAGGGGTTCATCAAGCATACCTTCACGGTCGGCTTCGGCCACGACTTCCCCAACTCCGTCATCATGGAGAGGTGCATTCAGCCTGCCATCGATGAGTTCCACGCCAAGCACGAGGCGGACCAGCTGAGGAAGCCGGAGGCGTATCTTGAGAAGAGCGACCGGGTGGGCATGACCTTCCTCATCCGCATCTTCATTCCGAAGGGGGAGGCGAAGAAGCTCTACGTCTTGGAGCCCGAGCTTCTGAGCATGATCATGGAGCGGTGGAGCGAGCTCAAGAGGCAGGGATAGGCGCGCGCCAGGGTCGGCGGGGTCCAGCACGGCTCGGCTGCCGGCTCGCGGAGCGACGTCCAGATGGTTCATCGTGAACGGTGTGGTCGTGGTCGAGGATGGGAGGACTCTGACCTTGGACGAGGAGAAGCTGGTGGAGGAGGTTCAGCGGGCGGGGGAACGGGTCTGGAGCAGGGTGCCTGAGAACCACTACCTGCACAAGACCGCCGACGAGGTGTCCCTCAATCGCTGAAGCGCCGGGGAGGAATAGCCGGGGCGGCGGCTCACCCTCTTTCATTCGGCTGACCGCGACCCGCGGCCCCTCTTCGAAACTTTTAACTCCCTCCTGCGTCCATACTCCCTAAGGATTTTGGTGATACGATGAGTAGAGCCATCTGGATCGTCAGGGACTATCTCAGGTGCACCGGCTGCCGGCGGTGCGAGCTCGCGTGCAGCATGCACCACGAGGGGTGGATGTGGCCCGAGGCCTCCCGGATACGGGTGTTCATGCCCTTCCCCGGCGTCGAGGTCCCCCACCTCTGCGCCCAGTGCGACGACTACCCCTGCGTGGAGTCCTGCCCGGTCGACGCCCTCTCGGTGGACGAGGAGACGACGGCCGTCATCGTCGACAGGGAGAAGTGCACAAGCT
>QMXQ01000138.1 GCA_003662205.1 Candidatus Bathyarchaeota archaeon | reverse complement strand
TCCCCGAGAGAAAGGCCCGGGGGTCGATGCCCGCCCCCATGACGACGAAGAAGAGGGGGACGAAGATGAGCTCGATGTTGCCGATGAACCGCCTCACCCTCGCGAGCTGCCGCGAGCTGGCGATGGCCATCCCCGCGGAGAAGGCGCCGACCAGCGGCGACAGCCCCAGGACGCTCGCGAGGGTCGCCGTGCCGAAGCAGACGAGGACGGCCATCGACTCCAGGACCCCCGCCCCGATCTCCTCCGTGCGCTCCAGCAGCAGCGGGATGAAGTAGACGCCGAGGAGGAGGATGAGGAACCAGAGGACGAGGGAGGAGGCGACGAGCTGCGCGACGTACAGCGGGCTGAGCGCCGACCCCCTCCTCACGTAGGTGAGGATGACCGTGAGGACCGTCAGGGCGAGGATGTCGTCGACGACGGCGGCGTTGATGATCACCTTCGCCTCCGGCGTATCCATCTTCCCCAGCTCCCGCATCGTCAGGGTGGAGACGGCGATGCTCGTCGCCGAGAGGGCGCCGGCGACGATGACGCCGACGGCCCAGCCGTAGCCCAGCAGCACGGTGACCCCGAACGCCAAGGCGAAGCAGAAGGCGACGTCCACGATGCCCGTGATGAAGCTGGAGAGACCGACGCTGCGGAACTCCCTGAACGTCATCTCCAGCCCCGCCGTGAAGAGGATGAGGACCGCCCCGATCTCGGCGAAGATGTAGATGAGCTCGTTGAACTCGATGAGGGGGCGCCCCCCGACGAGGAGGCCGCCGAGCATGTTGGGTCCGAAGATGGCGCCGGCGGCCAGGACGCCCAGGACCTTCGGCGCCCTCAGCCTCGACGCGATCTCCGCCGACAGCTGGGCGAGGAAGAGCAGCAGGCAGAGGTCGACGACAGCCCTGTAGAGTACGTCAAGCTCCATTCAGCAGAGAATTCAGCGACCGCCTATATGAGCATATAGAAACCCGGTTTCCAGCGGATTTATGAGAACGGAGGCGGAATCAGCCCCCTTCTAGGACCGTTGAGCATGATAGCGGCCTTTTTCCGGTGCCCCGTTAACTCTTTGGATGATCTCCGGCCTCTCAAAGAGCGCGGATTTGACTACCTCTCAGAAATTCTGGAGATCGGGTTTGGACCGGAGGTGGGCGATCGTGTTATAAGAGGCCGCGGCCGAGTCGGTCTGAGATGCTCTCGCCCGTCGCCGTCGGCGCCATCATCTACGCCTGCATGCTGATCATCCTCTGCGTGGGCTTCTCCCTGACCCACATGATGGAGAAGTTTCCCAACTTCGCCCACGCCAACTACGCCAGCATCGGCACCATGTTCGCCTACACCTTCGTCAGGCTGTGGGGCTACAACCCCTACCTCACGTGGCCCTTCGCCTTCCTCCTAGGCGGGGTCCTCGGCGTAGCGCTCTACCTCCTGGTGATCCGCCCCCTCCAGATGGCCGGGAGTGGCGGGGTCGTGCTCGCCTTCGCGATGTTCGCCCTCTCCCAGGTGATCGCGGCCGTCCTCGGCATCTACTCCTACTGGGTGCTGATGACCTATCGGTTCAGGACCGGCGGCTTCATGTTGAAGAGCTACGACCTCCAGCTGATGGGGTATCCCTGCATACTGTTCGCCGCGCCTCTTCTCTGCGTCGGTCTCGTCGTCTCCCTTCACCTCTTCCTCACGCGGGTGAAGTTCGGCATCGCCATCAGGGCGACGGCGGAGGACCCAGAGCTCTCCGTCTCCCTCGGCGTCAACATCTTCCGCGTCCACCTCGCATCGTGGTTCCTGACGGGCGGGATGTCGGCCCTGGCCGGGGCTGTCCTCCCCCTCTGGCTGCCGACCTCCATCGGCGGCTCCGACGAGCTTCTCATGAGCGTCATCGCCGGTAGCATCCTAGGCGGCCTCGACAACATCTACGGCGCCATCCTCGGCGGCCTCACCGTGGCCCTCGCGAAGAAAGTGCTGCCCGGCATGCTGATCCGCGCCTTCGGCGTCTGGATCGGCGGCTACGAGCCGATGGTGCCCATCCTGGTCATCGTCATTGTCCTGCTTCTCGAGCCGAAGGGGCTGACGGGTTTCCTCCACAGGGAGCACCCTCTCCTTCGGAGGGCGTGGAGACGCCTCGGCGGCCTCCGCGCCTAGACTGGGCGTCCCCACGCCTCTTAAATGTCGGCGTCCTCCTACTCTAAGGAGTTGTCCGATGCCTCGCCTCGTCCTCTGTCCGGTATGCGGCCGCCGGCACTCCATCGAGGAGTATGAGGAGGACCGGTTCTGTCGGGACTGCGGCGCGCTCCTTCGGGTGGGCCCGGCCAGGGGGCGCGGGGCGGCGAAGCGGCGCCGGGGATGGCGGGAGCTGTTCCCCTACAAGCCGTATCCCCAGCAGATGGAGTTCATGGACGACGTGGAGCGCATCGTCGGCGGAGGCGGGGTGCTCATAGCTGAGGCCTGCAACGGCTTCGGGAAGACGGCCTCCGCCCTCTCCAGCCTCCTGGCCCTGGGTCGGCCCATCGTCTACGGGACCCGGACCCATGAGCAGGTGAGGCAGGTCCTCGAGGAGGTCGCCGCCATAAACGAGAAGGCGGGGTCGCGGTTCACCGCCGTCAACCTCGCGAGTAGGCAGCACCTCTGCCTGAACCCTGAGTGCCGGGACCTGCCTCGGCGGGAGGCCCTGGAGGTGTGCAGGGCGCTCAGGAAGGAGGACGGCTGCCCCTACAGGTCAGAGGTTCCGGGGCTCCCCCGCGGGCTTCCGCCCATCCTGTCGCCGAGGGCGCTGATGGCGGCGGGGCGGCGCGGCAGCATCTGCCCCTACTACCTCGCCCGACGCGCGGCGAGGCAGAGCATGGTGGTGGTCGCCCCCTACGCCTACATCTTCGACCCGGCCATCCGGGCGAGCGTCGGCCTCGAACTCCAGGGGCGGGCGCTGATCCTCGACGAGGGGCACAACATCGACAAGGTCGGGCAGGAGACCCTCAGCGACACCCTCTCGGAGCGCAGCCTGGAGGCCGCGGCGGAGGAGCTCAGATCTGTGGCGAAGTCGGCGAGGCACATGAGGCGCCTGGCAGGCCACATCCGCGAGCACGCCGCCGATGGCCCCCAGGTCCGCACCGGCGAGGCGCTGGAGAGGAACCTGGAGCTCGCCCTCGGCGTCGACCTCCACGGCTTCGTGGACCGGTACGCGGAGGCCGTGGAGGCGATACGGGCGCGGAAGCTGCGGCGGGGCGACCCGCCCATCTGCTACCTGAACGGCGTCCTCTCCTTCATCGACCTCGTCGCCTCCAGCAGGAGGGACAGGTACGCCGCCGTCTACTGTCGGAGCCCCCACGGCGTCGCCGTCCTCGAATACCGGTGCCTCGATCCGAGCCTCGCCGTCAGGCCCGTGGTCGAGGAGGCGTCGGGAGCCCTCGTCATGTCGGGGACCCTCTCGCCCATGGACCTGTTCGCGGAGGTGGTGGGTCTGGGCGGCGCCGAGAGGAGGGTCTATCCCCCCATCCAGAGCCCCGAGAACGTGCGGATGGTCATCGACGCTCGGGTGACGACGAAGTTCGACGAGCGGAGCGACGAGATGATCCTCCGCATCGGCGGCAGCCTAACGTCGGATGTGGCCGCGGTTCCCAACGGTGTCCTCATCTTCTTCCCCCAGCGGCGTTTCATGTCCCGCTGCCTCGACGTCTGGGGGGTCAACGGGGTCATCGAGGTCCGCCGTGGCAGGCTCCACCTCGGAGGGAAGCCCTTGTTCATCGAGGGGAGGGATGCCGTGGACAACCGGGGGGTGGTGGAGCGGTACAAGCGGGCCGCCGTCGGCCCCGAGGGGGCCGTCCTCTGCTGCGTCTTCCGGGGGCGCAACGCCGAGGGCTCAAACTTCCCCAGGGAGCAGGCCCGCGGCATCTTTCTCGTCGGCGTCCCCTACGCCAACTACGCCGACCCCCTCATCCGCGCCCAGATCAGGTACTTCAACAGGCGGAGCCCGGGCCTCGGCCACAGGTGGTACACCATGGACGCCTTCCGCGCCGCCAACCAGGCCCTGGGCCGGGGGATACGCAGCCAGGACGACTGGTGCCACTACTGGCTTCTCGACCGCCGCTACGCCGACCGCCTCAGCCTTCTCTCCCGGTGGGCCCTCGGATCTGGACCCGAGTTTCGATGGCCCGCCGAACCGCCGGGGGCTTGAGGTGGCTATCAGAGCTTTTTTGAGCATCGTCGAGGATAGTCAAGCGTAGGCAGCGTGACTTCTTGATGGATCCTAAAGGCTACGTCTTGGGCGTCGATGGCGGCGGCTCCCAGACGAGGTGCGTCGTCGCCGACCTTTCCGGCATGGTCCTCGCCAAAGGCACCGCTGGCCCCTCTAACCCCCTGACGGTCGGCTTCGACGCCGCCGGGGAGGCCATCGCCGAGGCCGTCGAGGAGGCCGCCAGCCGTTGCGGGGTCCGCCG
>QMXQ01000137.1 GCA_003662205.1 Candidatus Bathyarchaeota archaeon | reverse complement strand
GGGGATTATGGGGGAGACCTTGATGGAGATGAAGGATAGCACGTTTCCGAGGGCGCTCATCACGGCGATGAGGACGACGCCCTTCGAGGACCTCACTCCGCGGCTCATGGCTGACGCCTCACATGCGTAGCACCTATACCCATATTAAGGTTGCTACCAAAAAGGGAGTAGGTGGAACGCTTAAAGCGCTCATCGACACCGTTGAGGATGGTGATCCACGTGAGCGCGCTCCAGGACGCACTCAGGCAGAGGAGGAGCATCAGGAGGTTCAGGGACCAGCCGGTCCCCGAGTCCCTGCTGCTCCAGGTCCTAGACGCGGGGAGGTGGGCGCCCTCCGCCGGCAACATCCAGCCCTGGAGGATGATCCTCGTCAGCGACCCGAAAGTCCGAGCAGAGCTCCTAGAGGCGATGACAGACTACCTCAAGGAGGAGGCCCTCTCCACGGGGGCGACGGAGGAGGAGGAGGCCGAGGAGACCGCCAGGGCGGCGCTGGAACCGCTGCCCCGCGCCCCCGTCCTCGTCGTCGCCTGCATGACCAAGGAGATCTTCGGCGACCGATCTGAGAGGTGGCTGAGCGAGCACGCCATGGGCGTCCAGAGCGTCGCCGCCGCCGTCCAGAACATGCTCCTCGCCGCCCACGACGTGGGCCTCGGCGGCTGCTGGTGCTCGGCGCCCCTCCTATGCCCCACCGCGGTGAGGCGGGTCCTCGGCATCCCCCAGGGCGTCGAGCCCCAGGCCATCATCGCCCTGGGCTACCCCGACGAGGAGCCGGAGCCGCCGCGGAGGAGGTCCCTCAGCGAGGCAGTCTACCTAAACCGGTGGAGAAACGAGTACAGTGTGGCGGGCTAGGCCCGGGGGCGGCCTCACAGGTTGTCGCGGAGGTCCCTCTCCGCCTGGCGCTCGATCCTCCTCAGCTTCTCTAGGAGCCTCCGGATCGAGTCGGCGCCCTCGGCCGGACGCCCCCACACCTCGGGCGGGCGTGGCTTCCCCTCATCCCGCCCCGTCAGCCTCAGCCACTCGGAGAGCTGCTCCCGCAGCGCGTCGATGTCCGTCAGGTACTCCCTTATCCTCCGCAACTCGCCGTCCATCCGCTTGAGCCGCTCCTCGTGCTCCAGGAGCATCTGGATGAGGAGTATCCAGTCGGGGACCCCCCTCCCGCTCGACTCGCTCAAGGCGGACGCCCTCCCGTCGCCTAGAGTCCGCCCGGAACGGTATAAGCGCTGTGTCCCCCGCGGGCGCCGCTGAGAGGTGACAGGGGGGCCTCCCCGGGATTCTACCCGGGAGGGGGATAAAAACCCTTATATTTTAACCATATTTAACTAAATTTGGTGATGGCCTGTGGAGTTCGAGGCGCGCCTGGACGGGGTCGCGGTCGTCCTCACCCTCCCCGACGACGTGAAGCCGAGGCGGGGGTTCGGGGAGGTCTGCCGCTTCCGGTGCCGATGCGGCCTGGATCACGTCCGCATCACGGGGGAGGACGTCAGGGGCGGCGGGAGGGCGGCGGCGTTCCAGGCCGTGAGGAGGGACGTCGAGCTGACGAGGGAGTGGAACAGGCTCCAGGAGCGCGCTAGGCAGCGCAGGATCGACTTCCTCGACTACGAGGAGGAGATGGAGCTGTGGAGGGAGCGGCGGCGCGTCAACGCGGACCTCTACACGTCGAGGTACACCACCAGCATCGTCGCGCGCTACCCCATGTGCCGCCGGACCTACAGGATCGGGCTGAGGCTGGAGAACCCCCTACGGGCGGAGACCTCCATGGACACCCTCGAGGCCTTCAGGCACCTCGGCATAGACGAGAAGAGGCACGGCCCCCTCCTCGCCCGGGCGGCCTTCAGCAAGGGCTTCGAGACCGGCCGCGCCTTCCTCGACCACCTGAAGAGGCTGAGCGCCGAGCGCGAGCAGATCGAGGAGCTATACGACCAGCTCCGGGGGATGGTCCAAAGGGCCCTCCGGGACGCGGACAGGACGCGGTTCACGGCCTCGCAGCTCCAGACCCTGGACGAGAACCTGAGGGCTGCCGCCGGCGAGTACGCGAGGCGGAACGAGCGGCTGATGCTCAGCGGGCTGAGGGCCCTCTCCCAGGCCGGATGATGAGCGCCGCGGGCCTATATCTCCCTCACGCGCTTCCCCCTGGCGGTCAGCTCCACCAGCCGGACGGGGAGCTTCGGCACCCGCCTCCTCAGCCGCTTGACGAATGACTGGGGTTTCTCGGGCGAGAGCATGTAGATGCGCCTCTCCGTCAGCAGCAGCATGATGGCGTCCTCCGCGTTGGTGTAGTCGGAGAGCTTGAAGCCGCTCCGCCTCAGGGCCTCGACGGACTCCCTCGCGAAGCTGACCGCCTCCTTGGAGACCTCCCCCGCCGGCTGCCTCCTGACGTAGACCTCCGCCCTCATGATCGACCTGTAGGGGAGGGTCACGGAGCCCCGGAGGAACCGGCTGATGACGACGCCCTTCCGGGTCAGCCTGTAGCTGCTGGGGTAGACGGGGGCCCACCAGGGGAGGACGATGCCGAGGCTGAGGGTGACCGCCAGCAGGAAGACGTCGTTGAGGAACTCCAGCGAGGCGACAGGCACCCCCGACATGAGGTGGACGTAGGTCTGGTAGGCCTGCAGAGCGGATAGGGGGAGGTTCAGCAGGGGGACCACGTACCCTAGGGTCCTCCGCCGCCGGGTCAGCGGGAGGGCGGGCACCACT
This sequence comes from Candidatus Bathyarchaeota archaeon, assembly GCA_003662205.1. GTDB lineage: Archaea > Thermoproteota > Bathyarchaeia > TCS64 > TCS64 > B46-G15. Next base: position 1,786 of record QMXQ01000137.1, on the reverse strand, counting down.
TCCTCTCGGGGAGCGCTCAAACCCGATCCAAACAGAATAGGCGCACCTCCTTTAAAAACGGTGCACCCGCTGGGGGCGCGGCCAAAGATAAAAGCGGCGGAGCCCCCAATTGTTAGGCGATGTCGATCTACGTGCTCAGGCTCGGCCACCGCCCCGCCAGGGACAAGCGGGTGACCACCCACCTTATGCTCGCCGCCCGCGCCTTCGGCGCCTCGGGCGCCCTCTACACGGGGACGAGGGACCAATCCCTGGAGGAGACGGTGAGGAAAGTCCGCTCGGACTGGGGCGGCTCCTTCAGCGTCGAGTACGCCGAGGACTGGCGGAGGACCATCAGGGAGTGGAAGCGACGGGGCAAGGTCGTCCACCTCACCATGTACGGCATCCCCCTCCAGAGAACGATCCAGGCCATCCGGGGGAACCTGTCGGAGAAGCTGGTGGTGGTCGGCGGCGCAAAGGTGCCCGGCGAGGTCTACGGCCTCGCCGACTGGAACGTGGCCGTCACGTCGCAGCCCCACTCCGAGGTGAGCGCCCTCGCCGTCTTCCTCCACGAGCTCTTCGAGGGAAGGGAGCTGGAGAGGGCGTTCGACGGCGCCAGGCTCCGGGTCATCCCCCAGGAGCGGGGGAAGAGGGTGGAGGCATCCAAGCCGGTTTAAAGATTTAAGTCCTGCCGACCCAATATTTATGGAGGATCGGAGGCGTAGAGCGGGGCGTTGTACAGCAGCATCAGCGACGAGACCCTCATGCACATCGCGAGGACCATCGGCGGCGACGATGGCGTGGAGATCATCAAGGTGCTCAGGGACGTCGAGGACATCACCGTGGAGGACCTCTCCGCCAAGACCGGCATCCAGATCAACATGGTCCGCAAGCTGCTCTACAAGTTCTACAACCACAGCCTCGTCACATCCAGGCGGTTCAGGGACAAGGAGACGGGCTGGTTCATCTTCCAGTGGAGGCTTCAGCCCGAGCTCATCGAGGCCTTCATCACGGGGATGAAGCAGAAGATCCTGAAGAAGCTGCAGGCGAGGCTCGAATATGAGCTCCAGCACGAGTTCTACCACTGCGGCTCCCCGACGTGCCCGAGGGTCACCTTCGAGGACGCGATGGAGACGGTCTTCCGCTGCCCCGTCTGCAACGAGCCGCTGAGGCCCGTGGACAACAGCGCAGCCATAAGGTTCCTGAAGCAGAAGATAGCCGAGATAGAGGAGGAGCTGAACGGTTGAGACCGCCGACGCGGGAGGAGGCGCTGAGGATGATGCGGGAGGCTGGCTGCAGCCAGCCGGTCATAGACCACTGCCTCAGCGTCACCAGGGTCGCCATGAGGATCGCCGAGGCGTTCAGGCGGCGCGGCTTCGACGTCGACCTCAAACTCGTCGAGGCGGGCGCCCTCATGCACGACCTCGGAAGGTCCAGGACGCACAGCGTCGAGCACGGCGCCATCGGGGGGCAACTCGCCCGGAAGATGGGGCTCTCCGAGGCCCTTGCCAGGATCATCGAGAGACACGTCGGCGCCGGCATCACCGCCGACGAGGCCGAGAGGATCGGCCTCCCCCGCAGAAGCTACGTGCCGGAGACCCTAGAGGAGAAGATCGTGACCTACGCCGACAAGCTCATCGAGGGGAACAAGCAGGTGGACATCGAGGTCACCATCGAGAAGTTCGCGAGGGAGCTTGGACGGGACCACCCCTCCCTCGACCGCCTGAGAGCCCTCCACGACGAGGTGGTCGGCGTCATCGGACACGAGTTCTGACCTGACAGAGACTTAAGCGTCTTCACATCCTGATAG
>QMXQ01000136.1 GCA_003662205.1 Candidatus Bathyarchaeota archaeon | reverse complement strand
CTCGTCCCCGGCGCCACCAGCCGAACTCGCATCAGGCAGCGCCGGGAGCCCTATGTCGCCGTCACCTGCCTCAAGTGCGGCCACGTGACCCGCATCCCCCTCAGGAGGCGGAAGCCGTGAGCGCCGGCGTCTCCCTCATCAGCATCGGCCTCCGAGATGAGAGGGACCTCAGCCTCCGCGCCTTGGACGAGGCCCGCCGCTGCGACGCCCTCTACGTCGAGACCTACACCACCAAGCTCGACACAACCCCCGAGCGGCTCGCGGCCCTCATCGGCAGGCCCGTCGAGCCCCTCCCCCGCAGCCGCATGGAGGAGGAGGCCGACGCCCTCCTCGACGAGGCTCGGCGCCGCAGGGTCGGCGTCCTCGTCGGCGGCGACTGCCTCACCGCCACCACCCACATCTCCCTCCTCCTCGACGCCAGGCGCAGAGGCATCCCCACCCGCGTCGTCCACGGCTCCTCCATCCTCACCGCCGTCGCCGAGACCGGCCTCTCCCCCTACAAATTCGGCAGGACCGTCACCCTCCCCCTCCCAGAGAAGGGGCCGGCGGACACCGTCCTGAACGCCGTGGCCGAGAACCTCGTCCGAGGCCTCCACACCCTCATCCTCCTCGACCTCGACGCCGAGGCGGACCGCCACCTCACCATCAGCCAGGCCATCCAGATCCTCCTCGACGCCGACAGGCCCCACGCCTTCAACCCGGAGACCCTCACCGTCGCCGTCGCCCGCCTCGGATCGGAGACCGCCACCATCAGGGCGGGGAAGGCGTCGGAGATCGCCGTAGAGGACCACGGGCCGCCGCCCCACACCCTCATCATCCCCGGCCACCTCCACTTCCTCGAAGCCGAAGCCCTCAAAACCATCGGCAACTGCCCCGACACAGCCCTGAAGGGATGGAAACCTCGCGGGGAGATCGACCGCCTCATCGAGAAGTACGCGCGGAGCTGCCGCGGCGCCATCGACGGCCTCCGCCTCGGGGCGCTACCACGGGAGATCGGGGAGAAGGAGGTAAAGGATTTAATCGAACACGCGGAGAGGTATCTGAGAGACGCCATGTACTACGCCTCCGAGAGGAGGGCGACCGCCCTCTCCTCCGTCTGCTACAGCGAAGGCATCCTAGACGCCCTCAGACTCCTCGGCCTCGTGGACTTCGAGTGGTGACCCAGATGACAACCACGGTCCTGGCATCGGGCGTCTTCGACCTCCTCCACTACGGCCACATCAGGCTCTTGGAGGAGGCGAAGAAGCGGGGCGGCCCCGACGCACGGCTGGTGGTCATCGTCGCCCGGGACGAGACGGTGAGAAGGCGGAAGGGGAAGGGCCCCGTCATACCCGAGGACCAGCGGAGGGCCCTGGTCGAGGCCCTCAAGGTGGTGGACGAGGCCCTCCTCGGCTACGAGGACATGGACCTCGCCGCCGTCATCGACAAGATCAGGCCCGACGTCATCGCCGTCGGCTACGACCAGGACGAGATCGAACGCCAGACCCGCAGGATCGCCCGGGAGAAGGGGCTCAGCCTCAGGGTCGTCAGGATCGGCAGGTTCGGCAAGGAGGACCTCAACAGCTCGTCGAAGATCAAGGGGAAGATCGTCGAGGACTGGAGACAGAGACCCTGACCGTGTCGCCGTCCTCCAGGCCAAAGTGCCTCCTCAGGTAGATGGGCGAGATGATCTCCATCACCGACAGGTCGTGGGACGTCCTCTCCGCCACGATGAGGGCCCCCTCCACGTCGTCGTTCACCACGGCGGGGTAGCACCGGGCCGCGCCGAAAGCTCTCTCCCGATCCTTGAAGCCTTCGAGGACGATGGCGGGGAGCCGCTCCAGAAGCCGCCTCCGCTCCACGTCTGCCTCCCTCAGCCTCAGGTTCAGCGTCCCCGGGTAGGGGTCGAACCCCAGCTTCTCCCTTATCTGGTCCCGGTAGCCCCTCTGACCGATGTAGTAGGCGCCCTCGAAGAGGCCGCTGAAGACGGTCCCCTCGAAGACGAAGACCTCCGCCTCGCCCCCCTCCAGGTGCCTCTTCAAGCCGTAGAACACCTCGTTGAGCGCCCTCATACCCTCATCCGTGATCCTTATCAGGCTTCCGTCAGCGTCGATCCGCCTCGACACCAGCCCCATTTGCTCCAGGAGCCGGAGGTGCCGGGAGGCGGACTGCTGGGAGCCCCCGAGGACCGCGGAGAGCTCCGTCGTCGAGACCTTCACCGGCCTCGAGCCCGCCCCCAGGTTGAGGAGCCCGTAGAGGGTGAACCAGAGGAAGGGCTTCAGCCGCCCCTCAGCGCCAGTCGTGGACACGACCCATCAAAAATGAGTGGCGTCCCCGCCATATATACCTATTTTCGGGTAGCCCTCAGCCCTTCGCGACGGCCACCGGGACCGACATCATCACCTTCCGGCCGATGCCGAGGCGGTGGCTCACATCCGCGACCCTGTGGATGTCCTTGTAGCTCTCGGGGCTCTCCTCCTCGATGACCCTGCCGCTCGCCGCCCTCACGACGATGCCCCTCCGCTTCAGCGCCGAGACGATGCCCCTCGCCGTGAACCGCTTCCGCGCGCCCGTGCGGGACATCACCCTCCCGGCGCCGTGGGCCGTGCTCGCGAAGGATATCTCCTCCCCCCTCTCGGTGCCGACGAGGAGGTAGCTCGCCGTCCCCATCGTCCCCACCAGCAGCACCGGCTGCCCTACGCCCCGGTAGTCGTCGGGGAGGTCCTCCCTGCCAGGGCCGAAGGCCCGGGCGGCCCCCTTCCTGTGGACGACGGTCCGGACGCGCCTGCCGTCGATGATGTGCTCCTCCCTCTTCGCCGTGTTGTGGGTCATGCCGTAGACAAGGCTCATCCCCATCTCGTCCGCCGACCGGTTGAAGGTCTCCTCGAAGGCTCGGCGCACCTGGTGCATGATGATATGGCGATTGATGAAAGCCCAGTTGACGGCGCACGACATCGCCTGATAATAGTCCTCCGCCTCCCTGCTCTTCAGCGGCGCGCACCCCAGCTCCCGGCTGGGGATGCGGATGCCGTACTTGCCGACGGCCCGGTCCATGACTCGGATGTAGTCGCTCGCGATCTGGTGGCCGTACCCCCGGGAGCCCGTGTGGATCCAGACCACGATCTGATCGGGGCCCGTGATACCGAAGGTCTTGGCCGCCGCCTCATCGTAGACCGCCTTGACCCGGGCGATCTCCAGGAAGTGGTTGCCGGCGCCGAGGGTCCCCAGCTGCCGGGAGCCCCTCTGCTTCGCCCTGTCCGAGACCTTGTCGGGGTTCGCCTCCTTCATGCGCCCCCCCTCCTCCATGTGCTCGGAGTCGCCCGGCCAGCCGTAGCCCCGCCCTATCGCCCAGTCGACGCCCTCGACGACGGCGTTGTCCAGTTCCCTAGTGGAGAGGCGGATGTCGCTGCCGACGCCGACGCCGCAGGGGACGAGCCTGAAGACCCTGTCGATGAGCTCCGCCAGCCTCGGCCTCACCTCCTCATACGTCAGGTCGGTCCGCATGAGGCGGACGCCGCAGTTGATGTCGTAGCCGACGCCCCCGGGGGTGATGATCCCCTCCTCCGCGTCGAAGGCGGCGACGCCGCCGATGGGGAATCCGTAGCCCTGGTGTCCGTCGGGGAGGGTGATGGCGTACTTGAGGATGCCAGGGAGCTGGGCGATGTTGACGCACTGGATGAGGGTCTGATCCCTCCGCATCATCCTCAGGAGCTCCTGGTCGGCGTAGATCCTGCCGGGGACCCGCATCCGGGGGTCGTGATCCATGGGTATCTCCCAGACGAGGTCATCCAGCCTGTTGATGGGGATGGTCATACCGCTTCAACCTCGTTATTCTGGGATGCCTTTATAAGGGTTTTTTGGTCTATACACCAATATAGGGTGGGCGGCGTGCTTGTGAGGGTCGTCCGCAGGGTCTCCCTCGGGGAGGTGAGGCGCAGGGTCGCCGAGCTGGAGAGGAAGTACGGCGGGGGCCTCGACGGCCTCTCCGACCAGTTCTTGGGCGGCCAGGCGGACAGGGAGCGGTTCGAGGACTACGTGGAGTGGGTCGGGATGGTCCACGCCCTCAGGGCCTACGGCGAGGGGGAGGACTTCGACTACTACACGGAGGAGGAGCTGGACCTCGGCCGGGACGAGGTCTCCAGGCTGACGCCGCGCCGGCTGGAGCTGCTGGATCACCTCTCAAGGTTTCGGCCCCGGTCCATCAACGCGCTGGCTTCCGGGATGGGGAGGGATGTGAAGAACGTCTACGGAGACCTGAAGGTCCTGGAGGGGCTCGGCTTCGTCAGGTTAGTGAGGGAGGGGCGCCGGGTCGTCCCAGAGCTGCTGGTGCAGGAGCTCACCCTCCTCCTCGGATGAGCGGCGCGTGCAAGTGTTATATGCGGATTCTGCGGGTTGTTATGTGGAGTTGTCGAAGTTATGTTAAGTGATAAGGGGGCCTGTAGGGCCGATCTCGTGCTGCTGAACGGCAAGGTCGTCACCGTCGATCCGGATTTCAGCGTCGCCGAGGCGGTGGCGGTGAGGGAT
>QMXQ01000135.1 GCA_003662205.1 Candidatus Bathyarchaeota archaeon | reverse complement strand
GTGCTCCACATCCCCCCTCCGCTCCCTGGGCAGGAAGCTGAGGAGCAGCATGACGGTTCCGACCGCCGTCATGGCCAGCCCGAGGACGAGCAGAGGAGCGGAGACACCCATCTTCAAACCCTCTCCACATAGGCAAGGTACTAAGCCTTAAAGATTTCCCAGCCCGACGGGGCTAGACGCTCCAGAGGGCGGCTTTCCCCATGTACTCGTTCACGTCCCACTCCCTGACCGAGAGGTTGTCCACGTCGATGGCGTATATGGAGTGGAGCCTCGCGTTCCTGATCTCCTCAAAGGTGACCGGCGGGCTCGTGTAGTACAGGTCGCAGAGCCGCTTGATGGCGGCGACCTCCTCCTGCGTCCTGAACCGGGGCGGCTTGGTCAACGCGGGAGGAATCTGCATGATGTAGTGAGGCGGGGTGCCGAGGCAGAACTTGTTCGCAAAGCCGCTGTACCGGGTGATCTTGCTCGCGATGCGGGCCCTGAGGTAGCTCCGGGGGTCGAGGGCGTGCTCGGGCGGGACGAACCCCGTCTCCACCTCGACGATGAGGGTGCCGAACCCCTTGACGGCGTAGATGTCACAGGAGACGCCGTCGAGGGTGTGCTCCAGCTCCACATCGAAGCCGCTCTGGATCAGATGCCTGGCGCAGACGAGCTCCATGATGGAGTGGTTGATCTTCACGAGATTCTTGCTGTGGAGCTGGAGAAGCCGGTCCCTCAGACGCAGCAGCTTCGCGTACTCCTCCCGCTCCAGCTCCCCCTTCATCCTCCCGACCGTCTTCTCCACGTCGCTCACAAACGCGTCCAACTCCGGCAGCTCCCCGGTCCTCGCTCCTTTAAACCTGAAGCGGCGTGTCCATATTAATAAATTGGCATCTCCCGCCCGCCCGAAAAGTCGGAGAGGGGCTGCAACTTCAGCCCGAACTCCGTGAGGAACCCGCAGTCCTCCACCTGGAACAGGTGGCTCTCACACCGGCAGTCGGTGCACCCGAACCCTTTGACGGGCTGCCCCCTCCGGGAGACGGCTGCAGCGATGAAACACTCGATCCGCTCATCGGAGAGGCGCGTGTAAACCGCCTCAACCCGCACCCCCGCCTCCTTGAGGAGGTAGTCGATGTGCCAGTGAACGGCCTTGAAGACCCCGCGGCTCGTGTTCAGGTGCCTGCGAACCCTCGCCTCCAGCCCGTTCATGGCCGAGCCGACGTAGATATAGCAGCCGGGGGCGAACACACGTCTGCCGAGGGCGCCCACCTCCACCGCCACCTCCCTCTCGACGGCGATACACAGGCAGTAGGCACCCCTGGAGACCATATCATCTTAACGATCGACAGGGGATTAATAAGAAATACCAGTGCCGCCGAATAGATCAGGTATGACTGTGAGGGCGGTCATCCTCGACTTCGGCGGGACCCTCGCCGACGGCGACATCGACTGGGACGAGTACCACGAGGCGATCCAGGGTCTGCTCAGGGGGCGGGGGTTCAGCGTCGAGTTAAACCGGTTGAAAAAGGCCATCGCGGGGGCGCTGGAGCGGCTCCAGAGGATACGGGCCAGGGGCGACGAGCTGACCCTTGAGGAGGTTTACGAGCATGCCCTCGCAAAGCTCGGCGCGCCGACGGACGGGGAGACGCTGGGGATGATCCACGACCTCTTCCGCGTACACTTCAAGACGACGCTCTACCCCTGCGTCGAGGAGGTCCTCAGGGCGCTGTCTGAGCGTTACAAGGTCGCCCTGCTGTCGAACACCATGAGCGACACGCCGAGGATCATCCTGCAGCGGACCGGCCTCGCCGACTACTTCGACCTCATCGTCTGCTCAAGCGACCTCGGCATACGGAAACCCAACCCCAAGATATTCCGACACGTGCTCGAAAAACTCGGCGTCAGACCCGAGGAGGCCGTCCACGTGGGCGACAGCATCGAGGCAGACATGGAGGGAGCGTCGAGAGCGGGAATAAAAGCCATATGGATAAGGGGGCAGGAGGCGTCGAGCTGGACCGGCCCCGCCATCAGGAGCATATGCGAGCTCCCTGACCTCCTCTCCAAACTCGATCCCTGACAGCGCGGCGGGCCGAACGAGGCAATATAGAATAAATATTAATACTTACATGGTCAATATTGATCCGAGCCGCCAAACATGGCTTGCAGGTCTCACAATTTTAAGCGAGTTCAGAACATGAGGCTGCTCGAGAGGGAGCTCTCAGAGCTCCACACGAAGATAAAGCTGTACACGGGGATGTATCAGAAGTCGTCAAGCAAGATCGAGGCGCTGAAACGCCACTACGAGGGGCTCCACGGCGACCAGCACATTCCACTCCTCGACGAGGACGTCGAGTATCAGCGTGCCCTGGAGAGGATCAGAACGGCAAGACGACGGCTGGAGATGCTGGAGAACGAGCGTAGAGAGATACTGAAAAGGTTCAACACACCATGCATCGGGTTTAACGGGGCTGACAGACCTACTCTGGCTGCCACCTGTAAAGGTAGATGGTGTGGGTCCTGTAGTTCTCCCTGAACTTCAGGTTCTTCGCGTAGCTCCACTTCGGGATGGAGAAGTCGTGGGTGACAACCCGGGCGCCGGACCTGAGCTCCCGCTCCAACTTGGGCCGGACCTTGTTGTTCGCCCCCGTAGTGAGGTACATCGTCACGACATCGGCGGAGCTGAGGTCAACATCGAACAGGTTGCCGTGGATGATCCTCACCCTGTCGCTCAGGCCGAGGGCCTCCACCTTCGCCCTCGCCTCCTTCACCAGCCGGGGGTTGAGGTCGACGCCGACTCCCCTCGCGCCGAACTCCTGCGCCGCCATGATGACAATCCTGCCGTCGCCGGAGCCGAGGTCGTAGAGAGTCTCTCCGGGCCTCAGGTCGGCGTACTCCAGCATCTTCCTCACGACGCTCATCGGCGAGGCCACGTAGGGCGCTATAGAGGGGCTGCCCGCGAACATTCCTGCTTAACGACCCTCTTTGATCGGTTATTCCACCCACCGCGGAGATAAAAAGGATACGCAAATTGACTAACGATAGCTTAAAATGTTAGGATTAGGCCACTATTGGGCGAATCAAGCACAGAGGCGATCAGAGATAGAAAAGTTAACCGTACAGTCTGATAAAAAGGATATAAGGGGTCTCTGTGCTTAGTTCAGTTGCGCGTTACAGGTGAGGCTGAAAACTCGATATGATCATCCCAGTTAGGTGCTTCTCATGCGGCAAGGTCATCGGCGACAAGTGGGAGCCCTTCTCCCGGCGCGTCGCCGGCGGCGAGTCGCCGAAGGATGTGCTCGACGACCTGGGCGTGACCCGGTACTGCTGCAGGAGGATGCTCCTGTCGCATGTGGAGCTCATCGACGAGATACTCAAGTTCTACGAGGAGAAGGAGAGCATAGAGGTGAGGGGGGGAAGCTGAGTTGGACGCTCAGGGTTCTGAGAACTTGCTCCTGCCCCAGGAGGTCCTGCTGTCCGCCGGCGTCCACATAGGGACCCGGGTCAAGACGAGGGACATGGAGCCCTACATCTACAAGGTCAGGCCCGACGGCCTGTTCGTCCTCGACATGGAGAAGATGAACGAGAGGATCAAGGTCGCGGCCAAGTTCCTCTCCCGCCTCGACCTGTCGAAGGTGGTCGTCGCCTCCTCGAAGAGGTACGGCCGGACGCCCGTCAGGAAGTTCTGCGAGCTCACGGGGGCCGTGCCCATGGTCGGGCGGTTCACTTCTGGGACCTTCACCAACCCCGCCTTCTCGGGCTACTTCGAGCCCGTGGCGGTGGTCGTCACCGACGCCCTCGCCGACGATCAGATCGTGGACGAGGCGGCGGCCATAGGCGTCCCCGTGGTCGCCCTCTGTAGCACCGACAACAGCCTCTCCAACGTCGACCTCATCATACCCGTGAACAACAAGGGGCGCAGGTCCCTCGCCATCGCCTACTGGCTCCTCGCCAGGGAGGTCAAACGGGAGCGGAACGAGCTGCCGCCGGACGGCGACCTCCCCGTATCCATAGACGAGTTCGAGACACCCCTCTAGGTGGCGGACGTGGGCGTCAGGCGACCCTGGGTGGCAGGAGCCTTCTACCCCGCCGACCCAGACCGCCTGAGGCAGACCATCGAGAGCTGCTTCACCCACCGCCTAGGCCCGGGCGGCCTCCCGGGGACGGCGTCGCCGGAGAGGCGCACCGTCGCCGTCGTCTGCCCCCACGCCGGCTATATGTACTCGGGGCCGGTGGCCGCCCACAGCTACTACCACCTCGCCGCCGAGGCCAGGCCCGAGTCCGTCGTCGTCATCGGGCCGAACCACACGGGGATGGGCAGCCCCATCGCGATGATGCGGAGCGGCGCCTGGGAGACCCCCCTCGGCGAGGTGGAGATCGACGAGGGGCTGGCCGACGCCATCTTCAGGGCCTCCGACATCATCGACATTGACGAGTGGGCCCACGCGCGGGAGCACTCCATCGAGGTCCAGCTCCCCTTCCTCCAGTACATCTACGGCCCCGGCCTCAGGTTCGTCCCCATCTGCATGGGCTTCCAGGACCTGGAGTCGAGCAGGGAGG
>QMXQ01000134.1 GCA_003662205.1 Candidatus Bathyarchaeota archaeon | reverse complement strand
GTAGATCACCCGAACCCTCAGGCTAATCCCTCCAGTAGGGCTCCCTCCGGGCCACGGCGGCCCTGAAGGCCTCGACGAGGTTGTCGTCCCTCATGAGGCAGGGCTTCAGGCGCCCGTCCGACGTCACCCTCAGCCGGGTGCAGAACCGGCAGAACCGGGAGTTGTGCATCGGCCTGACCACCTCGACGACGCCCCCGCCCCTCAGGTGGTACTGCCTCCGCCTGTGGAGCGCCCGCTCCCGGACCACCTCGGACCGGGCCTCCAGCATCTCCTCCACGGGGCGGAGGTCGTAGTAGAACCGTTCCCAGTCCGCGGCTCCCCGCTGGAGGGGCTGGAACTCGATGAGCTGCAGGACGGCCCCCGTCCCCTTTGAGAACTCGATCATCTCGGGGATGTCGTCGGCGTTGAGCCCCTTCAGGACGACCACGTTGAGCTTGACCGGCCTCAGCCCGCTCTCCAGGGCGGCTGAGACGCCGCGCTCGACGTCGGAGAGGGCGTCGATGCCGGTGATCCTCCTGAAGGCGTCCGGCCTCGTGGAGTGGAGGCTGACGTTGACGCGCCTCAGGCCGGCCTCCCGGAGGTCCGCCGCCTTCTCCGCCAGCAGGGAGCCGTTGGTCGTCATGGAGACCTCATCGGCGTAGGAGGCGATCCTGCGGACAACCTCGACGACGTCGCGGCGTAGGAGGGGCTCCCCGCCCGTCAGCTTGAAGCGCCTGATGCCGAGGTCGGAGGCGGCCGCCGCGACGGCCTCGATCTCCTCGGCCGTGGCCTCGCCGTGGGGATTGGACTCGCCCTCCCTGTGGCAGAAGAAGCAGTTGAAGTTGCAGCGCTGGGTCAGGGATATCCTCAGGCTGTTGATGGGACGCCCGTACGGGTCTCGAAGCGGGGATTCGCCGGCAGCCATCCTCTCCGCCTTCCAGGTTGCGCCTCTTCTTATTGCGGCGTGGCCGTTGAAAACTGTTATGCATGGGGGAACATAACGGCTTCTCCGGCCACGGAAACGATATAAGTGATATGCACACATAAACATATCGCCCTCGGGGGGCCGAAATGAAGAGAAACACGGCGATGGTGATCCTCGCCGCCATCCTCATCGCGGCGTCCAGCGTCCTCTACCTCCTCCGGTCCCAGCCGGCGCAAGGGAGGCGCGTCCTCATCGTCTCCACCACCACCAGCCTCTTCGACACCGGCGTCCTCGACGAGATCGAGGAGGCCTTCGAGGCGGAGCACCCGGTGGACCTCCGCTTCATCTCCGTCGGCACGGGCCTCGCCATAGAGCACGCGAGGCGGGGGGACGCCGACATGATCCTCGTCCACGCGCCGACCAGGGAGAGGGCCTTCCTGGAGGAGGGGTACGGCGTGTGCAGGAAGATCATCGCCTACAACTTCTTCGCCATCGTCGGCCCCGGGAACGACCCCGCCGGGATCGGGGGGCTGCCGCCGACGGAGGCACTCCACAGGATCGTCGAGGCGGGCCGGGCGGACAGGGCGGTCTGGGTCTCAAGGGGCGACGACTCGGGGACCCACTCGAAAGAGAAGGGCCTCTGGGCGGCGGCCGGATACGACTGGGAGGACCTGAGAGACGAGGACTGGTACAGGGAGTCGGGGACGGGGATGGGGAGAACCCTGCAGATCGCCGAGGAGCTCCAGGCCTACACCCTGACGGACATGGGAACCTACCTCAAGTACGCGAAAGAGGAACTCATAACCTCCGAGGTCCTCGTCGGGGAGGGAGAGGCGCTCATCAACGTCTACAGCGCCATCGCGACGAACCCCGCGGCCAACCCCGACGCGAACTTCGAAGACGCCCTCACATTCATAGAGTTCCTCACCTCGAACGAGGGCCAAGCCATCTTCGCCGGCTACGGCGCCGACGCCTACGGCAGGAGCCTCTTCCTCCCCGCCGTGAAGCTCCTCCGGGAGAGGACGGACCCCGTCATCGCCGCCTGGATCGAGGGCTTCGCCTACATCGACGGCTCGGAGTGCCCCCCAGAGTACAGGGCGGGCCGCGAGGACCTATACGGGTGAACGCGAAGGTGACCTCCGAAATCCTGGAAGGGCTGATGAGAGCTCTCACGCTCATAGCCTCGGGGGACAGGGCCCTCATCGAGATCACCCTCCGATCCGTCGCCGTCTCGGGCCTCGCCACGGTTCTGGCGGCGTGCTGGTCCATCCCCCTCGGGGTCCTCCTCGGCCTGGGGGAGTTCAGGGGCAGGCTCGCCGTCAGGGGCGTCTTCAACGCGCTTCTGGGCGTGCCCACGGTGACCCTGGGCCTCGTCCTCTACCTCCTCCTCTCCCGTTCCGGCCCCCTCGGCTTCCTCCACCTCCTCTACACCCCCTGGGCCATCGTCATCGGGCAGGCCATCCTCATAACGCCGCTGATCGTCAGCTTCGTGGCCAGCGCCGTCGAGGCCGCGGACCCTGAGATCAGGTGCCTGGCACTCACCCTCGGCGCGTCGGAGGCGCAGGCCAACCTGACGGTGCTGAGGGAGTCCATCGGCGGCGTCCTCCTGGCGGTGACGGCGAGCTTCAACAGGGCGATAGCAGAGCTGGGGGTAGCGCTGATGCTCGGCGGCAACATCAGGGGCGCGACCCGGCTCCTGACCACCGCCATCGCCCTCGAGACCACCCGGGCGGAGATAGCCCTCAGCATCGCCCTCGCCGCCGTCCTCTTGGCGCTGGTGGCAGCCGTGAGCCTCTCCATGAACCTCATCCAGAGGAGGATGAGCAAGTGATCGAGGTCAGAGAGGTCTCCAAGCGCTACGGGGACGTGGAGGCCCTGAGGCGCGTCAGCCTCAAGGTGGAGCGGGGCGAGCTCCTCACCGTTGTCGGCCCCAACGGCTCGGGAAAGACGACGCTACTGAAGATCATGGCCGCCCTGGAGAGGCCGACAAGCGGCGAGGTCTACTTCGACGGCGTGAAGATCGACGAGAGGAACGCCGACCGCTTCAGGCGGAGGAGCACCATGGTCTTCCAGAAGCCCGTCGTCCTCAGGGGCTCGGTCCGCGACAACGTCGAATACGGCCTCAAGCTGCGCGGCCTCCCCAGGCGGAGGTGAGCCGGAGGGTCAAGGAGGCCCTGGAGGTCGTCGGCCTCCGCGACCTGGAGGGGCGGAGCGCCAGGAGGCTCTCGGGCGGCGAGCAGCAGCGGCTCTCCCTCGCGAGGGCCCTGGCCCTTAGGTGCGAGCTCCTCCTCCTCGACGAGCCGACGGCCAACCTCGACCCCGAGAGCCTCTCAGTCGTCAAGGAGACGATCTCGTGGCTGAACAGCGAGACCGAGACGACCGTCGTCATGGCGACCCACAACCTCCTCCAGGCCGCGGAGCTCTCGGAGCGACTCGCCCTGCTGGATCGGGGCGCGGTCGTCGAGGTGGGGCGGCCCAGCGCGCTCCTCCTCCGACCCTCGAAGGAGATGGCGCGGTTCGCTCGGTCTGAGAACGTCTTCACAGGCGTCTCCCGCATCATGGAGGGCGTCTCCCACATCGACGTCGGCGGCGCCACGATCAGAGCCGCCTTCAGCCGTCAGGGACGGGTCACCGTCCACGTGAGGCCTGAGGACATCATCGTGTCTAAGGGCCCGCTGGAGTCGAGCGCGAGGAACCGGCTCAGGGGTCGGATCACAGCCATCCAGGACCTGGACTCCGTGGTGAGGTTGAAGGTCGACGTCGGCAGGGTCTTCACCGTCCAGATCACCAGGAAGTCCCTCGCCGAGATGGGGCTCAACGTGGGCTCCGAGGTGTATCTGACCTTCAAGGCGTCCTCAGTTCAGCTGATCTAGCAGGCATCCGAGCACCATGAGCAGGAACTTCGAGGGGTAGATGGGTCACTCGGAGGCGAACTCCTTGAAGATGTCGCCGTATGCCCTGCAGAAGTACTCGCAGGCCCTGATGGCCCCCTCGCGCCCCTCCTCGGTGAGGTGATAGACCTTCCTCCGCCCCTCCCTCCTCGACCGCACCAGCCCGCTCTTCTCCAGCTCCATGAGCGCGGGGTAGAGGGTGCCAGGGTTCGGCCTCGTCCCCCTCCGCCTCTCCAGCTCGTCGGCCAGCTCCTGCCCGTACATATCCCTCTTGGTGAGGAGCCAAAGGATGGTGAAGGAGAGGAGTCCCCTCATGTCGCAGCAGTCCGGCGGCGCGTTCTCTCGGCGGTCCCGTCTCATCGCGCTAATATTGGGTGACCGATACATTAAAATATTTCCCGACGATATTTATCGGATATCCAATAGTAATGTGGAGGTATCAGGCTGGACACGAAGAGCGACCCGATCAAGAAGTACGTGAAGAAGCGATACTCTGAGGTCGCGCGGCGGTCCGCCCAAGGCGACTCCTGTTGCTCAAGCTGCTGCGGAGCCGCAGAGGGTAGTTACGCCGCCTCCATCGGCTACGCGGAGGAGGACCTCAGCGGCCTGCCCGAATCCGTCGTGAGCGCGTGCGCGGGCTGTGGGAACCCCACGGCGCTGGCCGGGCTGAGGGAGGGGGAGGTCGTCCTCGACCTCGGCTCGGGCGGCGGCATAGACGTCCTCCTCGCGGCGAGGAGGGTGGGCCCGACGGGGAGGGTCATAGGG
>QMXQ01000133.1 GCA_003662205.1 Candidatus Bathyarchaeota archaeon | reverse complement strand
GGTTGAGGGTGAGGGTGTCTCCGGGCTTTATGGTCTCGGGTTTTGACTTGAATCCGGATAGGACGACGGTTGTCTGCGCCGCCTCCACGGATTCGATGTTCATGCTCAGGGTGAAGGTCTCGTGGTAGCTCTGGCCGTCGCCGTCCTTGTATGACACTGCTGCTGTGAGCGTGTAGACGCCGAGGGGCGCGCTCCTCGACACCGCGATCGTCGGCTGGTACGTGATGCTGGCGTTAGGGCCGAGGGCGTCGTGGGTGCGTCTCGCATCTTGGAGCACCGCGACGTAGGGTGACGTCGAGGTTATGGAGGCGTCGATCTCATAGACGGGTTCCTCTCCGATGTTCTCAACGACGACGCTGATGGTCCCCTCGGCTCCGGCCTTGAGGTGCGGGTCCTCAACCTCGACGTTCAGCCTTACCAGGGGTTTCGAGACGTTCTGGACGACAACCCCGAGCTGGACGGTGACCGACGCGGGCTGGGTCGTCCCCAGCTTGTATTTCTTGAGGTAGCTTACCTGATACGTCAGCGTATATGGCCCCAGGGGCGTGTCTCTGTCGACGTAGAGGGTCGGGTTATACCTCTTCGTCTTGCCGCCCTCGATCTCGTTGAACACCTTGTGCGCCTGGTCGATGACGGAGATGCCGGGCGTGGTCGTGGGCACCGAGAGCAGGGCCTCGATCTCGTAGACGCTGAAGCTGCCCGTGTTCTTCAGCTCGATCTCGATCTGGTTCTCCTGCCCCGCCGTCAGGTAGACGTTCTTCGCCGTGACCCTCAGGAGGGGTGTGTAGTCCTCCGCTGAGAGCGTCGGGACGGGCGCTATGAACATGCACGCGAGGAGCATGAGGAGCAGCAGTGTTTTTCCTCGGTTCATCCGCGTCACCTCAGCCTTTTCTCCGCCACTATCTGCCCGTCCCTGATGTGGACGAGGCGGTCCGTCATCTGCGCCACCGCCGGGTCGTGGGTGACTATGACGAAGGTCTTCCCCTGCTCCTTGTTCAGCTCCCTCAGCAGGTGCATGATCTCGTCCCCCGTCTTGGAGTCCAGGTTCCCCGTCACCTCGTCGCAGAGGAGGACCGATGGGTCGTTGACGAGGGCCCGGGCGATGGCGACCCGCTGTTGCTCGCCGCCGCTGAGCTGGGACGGTTTGTGGTCGAATCTATCGCCGAGGCCGACGAGCTCCAGGAGCTCCGCCGCCCGCTTCCTCCGCTCCCGCCGGGGGACGCCGGCGATGGCCATGGGGAGCTCGACGTTCCCGAGGGCGTCCATCCGGGGTATGAGGTTGAAGAACTGGAAGATGAAGCCGATCTCCCGGTTCCTCAGATCGGCGAGGTCGTTGTCGCTGAGGGTCGAGATGTCGACGCCTCGGATGAGCACCTTCCCGGAGGTCGGCCTGTCCAGGGCGCCGATCATGTTGAGGAGGGTCGACTTGCCGCTGCCCGAGGGGCCCATGATGGCCATGAACTCCCCCGGCTCGACGGCGAAGTTGATCCCCTTCAGCACCCTCAGGGGCCTCCCGCCCTGCTCATACTCCTTGACTAGGTTGGAGGTCTCTATGATGGCGTTCAATTCTCCTCACCTTCAAGGTTCTCGATCATCTCGTCCACCACGCTCAGCCTGAGCCTCAGGAGCTTCCTGATGCTCTCGAGGACCTCCAGCTTCGTGGCCCTGTCCATGGTCTCATCGAGGAATCGCTTGATGAATATTGGGGGCCAGACGTCGTCGTCCGCCATCGTCCTCAGCATCTCAGCGATCTTGTCCTTGATGGGCTTCGGCATCCACCGGGTCACGAACTCATAATATCTGTCGGCGAACCTGAGGTCTGCCTCGAGCCGCTCCCCTATCCTCCTGAGGAGCGTGTCTCCGTCCTCCGTCAGGCGGTAGAACTCCTTGCCGTTCCGCACCTCGGTCTCCACGAAGCCCCTCGCCTCGAGGCTCCTGAGGGCGGGGTAGATGGTTCCCGTCTTCGGCTCCCATACGCCCTTGAACTGCTCCCTGAGTACCTTCAGCATCTCGTACCCGTATTTGGGGCCCTCCTTAAGCTGGAGGAGCATCAGGAACTGGAGGGGGCTCACCCGTCTCCTCCGGAACAGGCCCGCCCCGATCACAGTGGAGGTCAACTCAGTAGAGTCCTACCTAGGACGCGGCTTAAAAACGTTGCGAACCCCGCCACAACCATCAAAATTCTTATTTAAACTAAAACTCGTTACCCTTCTGAAGGGGGATGCCGCGTTAACTAGCCTGATCGAGGGATTGAGACGCTTAGCGGAGGAGGCGGAGCCCTACCTAGACCTTATGAAGACGGAGGGAGGCGATGTACGCATCGCCGTGACCCTCACGGACTCAGGGGAGGGGGCGGCGCTGGTCGTGGGCGACGGCATCACGGTGGCCGAGGAGCAGGGGGAGCCCGACATCCGGCTGACGATGGAGAAGAGGGTCTTCGAGGGAATCCTGAGGGGCGGCGCGGACTTCGGCGCCCTCATCGGCAGGTCGAAGATGTCCGATGTCAGGCCCATCAACTTCGAGCTCCTCAACATGGAGCGGGCGGCGGTCGCCTCCGAGGTCCTGAAGGCGATGATGACCTTCTTCTTCACGCCTGGCAGGGTCAAGGTGAAGGCGCTCCGACCCGAGCTGGCGGGGGAGGCCCACGGCGCCCATCCCATCCCGCTGGTCTACTGGGACGGCGTCAGGTTCGCCTGGTACGCGGTGAGGGCGGGGGAGGTGCTGAACGAGGAGGGCGAGAGGGACCCTTACCCCCAGGCGTTTGTGATCCTCCGGGGGAGGGGCGTCTTCGTCATTGATGACGCCCGGCTTGAGCTGAGGCGGAACACCGTGATCTACGTGCCGCCCAACAGCGTCCACCAGATCAGGGCTGACGAGGACGTCGAGGCAATCTGGATCGCCTGGCGGGCTCCTCCCATGTAGGCCCCGACTGCCTTCGAGGGGTTTATCTTCCAGTTCCTTCACTACCTAATCGATGGTTATGACTTTCTGTATGAAGTGTGGGAAGGAGCTTCCCGATTACGCGCGGTTCTGTCCCCACTGTGGGGCGCCAGTCGAGGCGTCCGAGTGGGAGGAATTCCAGGTGGCCGCCGACGACCTGATCGGCCGCGTGAAGGAGCTGATCCGGGAGGGGAACATCCGGCGCATCGTCGTCAGGAACGAGGCGGGGGAGACCCTGCTGGAGATACCGGTCACCGTGGGGATCATCGGCGCCCTCTTCGCCCCCTACCTCGCCGCCCTGGGGGCCGTCGCCGCGATGGCCACACGATGCACCATCGCGGTGGAGCGGAAGGAGTAGCTCGGCTGATTCCTCAGATCTCGAATCTCTCGACGATCCTCCGCCCTTTTCCCTCGCCGATGATGGCCTCGACGTGGATGTAGTCCTCGATGCCGCTGCCCTTGATCTTGGCGCCGAGGAGATTATCCACCTGGAAGATGCCGGCGGGGTTCGACATCTCGATGCGGATGGTGATAGGCTTCTCCCCGCCCTCGTCTATGCTGACCTTCTCTATGGACAGCGCCGAGACGGAGTGGATGTTCACCTTCCCCGCCTCGAAGGGGATGCGGGCCCGCCCCCGCTCCATGTCTAGGGCGTCGGCGACCTTCACGATCCCCGCCTCAATGGTCAGCGGCCTGTTCGACTCGTGGTGGCTGACGATGGCGTGAAGGACCTCAGACGAGACGATGGTCGCCTCCTCGGGCGCGTAGATGGCAGGGAGATACCGGCGCAGTATCCCCTGGGCCAGCTGGACGCTGTAGACCTCGTGCATCTCGCGGACAACGGCCATGCCGAGGTCGTGCATGATGGAGGCTAGGACGACCACAACCTCCGCGTCCTCGACGCTCATCCCGTAGTCGGCCTTTATGCTGGGCTCGACGCCGCTCTCCACCAGCATCCGCAACATCTTCAGCGCCCTGTTCGCCACGATCTTGACGTGGACGGGGCCATGGTCGTTGTAGCCCATCCGGTCGATGGCGAGGACGTTGGCACATTTCCAGAGCGTCTGGAGCTCCGTGTCCCCGTCCACGAACCCCACTACAGCCTCGAGCTTCCTGTTCCCTCTGACGGGGATGCTCAATATGTTCGACATGACTGAACCTAATCGAATCTCAGCGCAACGGCTTAAAAAAGGTCCCCAGCCCATTGAGAGAAGCCCGCCTCTTGCTCAGGCTTTAATACCCTTCTTCTCCACGTTTAGATGATGAAAGGATGAAGGTAGAGATCATCGGGGTGACCGGCCTCCCCATCATCGGGGAGGGGGACGACCTCGCCGCCCTGATCCTGAGGGCCGCGGGGGAGCAGGGGACGCCGCTGAGGGATGGCGATGTTTTGGTCGTCTCCCATGTCGTCGTCTCCCGGGCCGAGGGGCGGACCGTCGATCTCCGGGAGGTGGAGCCCTCGGGAGCGGCTGAGAACTTCGCCGCCTTCACGGGCAAGGACCCCCGGCTGGTGGAGGTGGTCCTGAGCGACGCGCGGGCGGTCAGGCGCATGGCCCCGGGCGTCCTCATCACCGAGACGAGGCAGGGCTTCGTCTGCGCCAACTCGGGGGTCGACAGATCGAACGTCCCGGGGGAGGAGGTGGTCGCCCTGCTCCCCGAGGACCCTGACGAGTCGGCGCGGCGGATACGGG
>QMXQ01000132.1 GCA_003662205.1 Candidatus Bathyarchaeota archaeon | reverse complement strand
TGTTTGGAGCGCCTATTCCTTCACTTGGTCTTCAGGACCCGCTTCCCCTTGGGCAGCTTCTCCGAGGCGTATCTCAGCACCAGCGCGGGCGCCCGGTCCCTCCAGCGGAGCAGGAATTCGCGCACCTCGTCCGGGTGCCTCCGGGAGGCCTCCTTCAGCAGCCAGCCGACGCCCTTCTGCACCATCTCGTCCCCGTCGATCATCAACCGTTCAGCGATCCTGAAGACCTCGTCGAGCATCTCCCCCCTCCGGGCGAGGGGGACCAGCGACACCGCTGCTGCCCTCCGCCTCCAGCGGTTTCCCGACGCCGTCCAAAGCAGAAGCCGCTCCACCCGTCCCAGGTCGAGCCTGACCGTCTCGGATATGAGGCCGGCGGCGAGGCCGTCGGTGCTCGCCCAGTTGGTCAGTTGGTCGACCCAGCCGTCGAATACGTCGAAGAGGTCGGGGGTGAAACGCCTCGTCATCCTCTGGAGGAGGCCGATGCCGACCGACGCCTCCTCAAGCACTCCCGACTCCACGAGGTCCTCCGCCACCTCCAGGGCGAGGGACAGGTCTCCCCTCACCTTTGGGTGGGCGAGCTTGACCACCTCCTTGATCTGGGCGCTCATGAGGCCGCGGATCTCCACCTCCTCCTTGAAGAACCGCTTTATCCGCGCCACGTTCTCCGGTCTTGCCCGTTTCCTGATCTCGTTTCGTATCTCGGCGACGATCGCGCTGCTCAAGTCTCCTAGACTCCGCTGAGAAGTTATAACCGAAGGCTTATGACCTTTCTGTGCACGCCGGGAAAAAGAGGGGGATGTCCAACGACCCGCGCGGCGCTCGTCACCAGGATGGAGGCTGGTGGGAGACGGCAGGCCCGCTAGCCTCGATAGCACACGATCGTTCCTGCCTTCTCCAGCTTCTCCACCTGTTCACGCGTGTATCCCAGGAGGTTCGTCAGGATCTCCTCGGTGTGCTGCCCGAGCATGGGGGCGGCGTGTGTAACCCTGCCCGGGGTCTCCGAGAACCTCACGGGGAAGTTGGGGACCGTGTAGGTGCCGGCGGCGGGGTGCTCGACTTGGACGAAGGTGCCGCGTGCGACGAGGTGCGGGTCGGTCATCGACTCGTGGGCGTCGTAGATGGGGGCGACGGGCATCCCCACGTCGGCGAGGAACTCGAACGCCTCCTTCCGCGTCTTCTCCGCGACGATCTTCTCAACCATCTCACGGTTCACCTCGTCAACGCCCAGCTTCTCCCTCAGCTTATCGATGGCCTTCGGCCTCTCCCCCGCGATCTGTATCCACCCATCCTTCACCTTGAAGATGCCCCATATCCTCGACGGGTCCCGGGGCCTCTTCTTCCGCATCTCCCAGCTCGTCTCCTTGAAGAGGCTGTACGCCGTCGTCGCGCAGGTGTTGAAGGCCACCATACACTCCACCTGGTTCACGTCGATCATCTGCCCCACTCCCGTCCTATCCCGGTGACGGATGGCCGCCACGATGCTGAAGGCCGCGAACATCGCGGGCCCGAGGTCGCCCATCGCTCCTGCCATGTTGATCGGCGGGCCATTGATGTCGTGGTTTTTCCCCGTCGCGTACGTGTGGCCACTTATGGCCTCCGCTATCACGGCGTAGGACGCGAGCTTGCTGTAGGGCCCGGTCTGGCCGAAGCCTGAGAGGGCGGCGTAGATGATCCTCGGGTTCAACGACTTCAGAACATCGTACCCCAGGCCGAGCCGCTCCATGGTGCCGGGGGTGAAGTTCTGCACCACCACGTCCGACTTCTTCACCAGCTCCTTGAAGATGGCGAGCCCTTCGGGGCTCTTGAGGTCGATGGAGATGTCCTTCTTGTTCACGTTGAGGGCGTAGAACGTGGAGCTCACGCCTTTGAAGAGCGCGCCGGGGCCGAGGCGCCCTATCGTCCCCCAGGGCGGCTCGACTTTGATGACCTCGGCGCCGAGCTCGGCGAGCATCATGGTGCAGAAGGGGCCGAACCAGACGTGGGTAAGGTCCAGAACCCGTATGTCCTCAAGTATCTCCGGCATGCGAATCCCATGATCTACCGATGCGTCAATAAATAATCTTCGCGCGTCAGGCCGCGAGCGGCTGTTGGCGCAGTCGTGTCGCCTCCACCAGCAGGTGGACTCACTCGATTCAACGAGGTATGATAAACATTAGACCAACAGCAGGATGCGCTTCGTGTGGTGAAGGATGAGTGAGCGCTTGACAGGATGGATGAGGCCTACTGAGGCTGCTGAAGGGGATGATCGCTACCTCGGTCGTCAACGAGGCGCGCAACCTGACGGAGTGCCTGAGGATAGCAGGCCGGAATAGGGACACCCCTTTAAACCCTTGGGGCCTGATCCTCTCCGGGTGTGTCCGTTGAGGCTTGACCTTGAGCTTCTGAGGGGTGCCATCGACACCCATCTTCACGCCGGCCCCAGCGTCTTCCCCAGGCTCATGGACGCGGTGGAGGCCGCGGAGGCGGCGAGGGCCGCGGGCATGCGGGGAATCGTCATCAAGCACCACCACACGCCGACGGTGGATCGCGCCTACCTTGTTCACCGGGCCGTCCCCGAGGTGGAGGTCTACGGTGGCGTCACCCTCAACTACGCCGCCGGCGGGCTCAACCCCTTCGCCGTGGACGCGGCCCTGAGGCTGGGCGGCAGAGTGGTCTGGATGCCGACCGTGGACGCCCGCAACCACGCGAGGCACTTCGGGGAGTTTGGGAAATACGGCTCCCGGCTCGACTACGAGAAGCCCCGGATATACGAGGGCGTGGAGGGGATAACCGTCCTGGACGGGGAGGGGCGGCTGAGACCAGAGGTGGGGGAGATACTCGACATCATCGCGGATGCGGACGCCGCCGTCGCCACCTCCCACCTCTCGGCGGAGGAGTCGAGGGCGCTGGTGGAGGAGGCCCGCCGCCGGGGCGTCAGGAGGATGGTCGTGACCCATGTCGCCTTCGTCACCGCGGCCCTTTCAGTGGAGGACCAGAGGTGGATGGCGGAGAGGGGCGCCTTCCTGGAGCTCTGCTACTCCTCCCTGTCGCCGGCGTGGCGCTGCGCCTCCATCGACAAGGTCGTCGAGGCCATCCGGGAGGTCGGCCCGGAGCACTACATCCTCGCGAGCGACCTGGGCCAAGTGCACAACCCGCCGCCCCCCGAGGGGCTCCGCATCTACATCCGGCTGCTGCTGGAGCACGGCCTGGAGGCCGAAGAGATCAGGGTGATGGTGAGGGAGAACCCCGAGAGGCTGCTGGGGCTGGACGCCTAGACCGGCATGGTGGTGAGGCGCATCCCGCCGTCGTCGCCTCGGCTGATGACGACGATCCTCATCCAGCCCTCGTCCTCCTCCGGGTAGTCGGTCCTGTAGTGGGCGCCCCGGCTCTCCGTCCGCTCCAGGGCCGCCCTGGCGATCATCTCCGCCGCGTCCAGCGCCAGGGGCACCTCCAGCGCCTCCAGCATCATCCTCCCTGAGGACGCGCGGAGACGGGGCGCCATCCGCCTCAGCTCGGCTATCTCGCTGAGGGCCTCCTTCAGCTTGGTGGCCTCGCGGACCACCCCCGCCTTCAGCCACATCGTCTCCCTGAGCTTGGACATGACCTCCCTAGGCTTCACCGAGCCTTCCGCATCCCCTCTTCTAATCCGCTCGTAGCGCTCCAGCTCGGCCGCCGCGGCTGACTCCGCCGACGTTCGGCTCCTGGTCTTCGCGTACTCGGCCGCGGCCGCCCCCGCCCGGGCGCCGAAGACGGTGATGTCGGTGAGGGCGTTGCCGCCGTGCCTGTTGGCGCCGTGGACGCCGCCCACCACCTCGCCGGCGGCGTAGAGCCCCGGGACGCCGGTGTCGCCGTGCTCGTCGATGACGACGCCGCCCATGCAGAAGTGGCAGATGGGGGCGACGCGGAAGGGTCTCTCCGCCGCCTTCAGCCTGTCTCGGAAGAAGGCGTAGGGGCCGGTGGAGAACCATCCCTCCTCCCCGAGGCGCCTGAAGACCTCCCGGGCGTCGATGAGGACCGCGCCGTCGATTCCTCTCCCCTCCAGCACCTCGATCATGATGGCTCTGGAGAGCAGGTCTCTCGACTTCAGCACCAGCGGACGGGCCGTGACCCCGTGCTTCCGGGGGATGTCCTCGCCGAGGCTGTTGATGATCCGTCCCTCCTCGGAGACGGGGCCGCCTACCAGGTAGGGGGGCGCCCCCGGCTCCGCGAGGGCGAGGGGGAAGAACTGGACGAACTCCATATCCCTGAGCCGGGCGCCGGCGTCGAAGGCGAGGCTGTAGCCGTCGCCGGTGGTCCTCAGGGGGCAGTCCGTCCGCTTGTAGAGGGCGCCGGCGCCCCCCGTCGCCAGGACCACGGCCCTCGCCGAGAAGATCACCGGTCGATCGTTGTGCGCGTCGTAACCGACCGCCCCCGCGACGGCCCCGCCGTCCATGAGGAGGCGGGTCACGACGACGTTCTCGACGATCCTCACCCCCCTGGAGCGGAGGTAGTCCACCATGGGCTTCGTCATCCCCAGCCCTCTCAGGGTCGGGAGGTCGCCGACGGAGACGCCGCCGGGGCGGACCCGCACCTCGACGCCGAAGCGCCTGAGCTCAAGCACCCGCTCTCCGCCCTCCCGGGCGAAGACCTCCACGAGGCGGCGGTCGTTGATGCCCTTCCCCACCTCGATGG
>QMXQ01000131.1 GCA_003662205.1 Candidatus Bathyarchaeota archaeon | reverse complement strand
GACAGGCGGACGAACAAGACGTATGAGATCACGCAGAAGGGGGAGAACGTCGTCAAGTACTTCAACAGGGCGAAGGACCTCCTAGAACTCGAAGAAGTAGCAAAAATACGATGGTAGACGGGAGCCTCCGGGACGCCTAAAACATCCTGAACGAGTAAATACGAGACGCCTATACCGTCAGAGGGCTTTGCGGGTTGTCTGACTCGGCATCAGGCTGGGGAAGTTGAGCCGGTGGTAGGGTCCTTTGCACGGCGGCCCCTTGGTGATGAAGATGTTCCGGGTCTCAAGGTCAAAGATGATGGAGGCCAGGGTCTCGCCTCGGTAGTCCTCCTCGACGTTTGGGTCCTCGTGGGCGCAGATGGAGTAGGGCCTGCCGAAGTGGTCCCTCAGCACCTCCTTGAAGGACTCCGTTGAGAGGCTACCGCTCATCCGCTCCAAGCTGGCCTTCGCCCGCGAATACCGATATATGGAGTGGGAGAAGGTCTTCACGAACTCGTCCTTCACGGAGAGGGAGCGCTGCCCCACGAAGTGGTTCGTGTGGACGAGGATGCCCTTCTCGGGGGTGATGATCGAGACATCCAGCGGCGTCGACTCTAGGTCAACTGCTGCGCCGCCCGCCTGGGCCAAGATCAGGTTGCTTGACACCGATCTCCCCGTGCTTAGCACGACGTTCATGGCCTCCGCGAGGCTCCTGCTGTTTAGCGCCCGCCTGCAGAGGAGCCAGAAGGGGACGCTGGGCTCGAAGCGATCGCGATCTGAGACCATCGCGTTCACCGTGAGGCCGATGCCCTCGGAGTTCAGGCCCTTGTGGCCTATGATGCCGGCCTCCGTGTGCATCACTACAGAGGGCTTCCCCTCTTGCTTGACCTCCAGGAGGATACAGTGGTCTCTGACTCCCACCTTGTAGTCCCAGTTCTGCGCGAGGAGCGTGTGGCCCGACGCCGTCGCCTCGGGGAGCGCCGCCAGCGCCGTGCATCCGCCCCGACTCATCTGGGACCAGACGAGCTCATATCGGCTGTTGACCGCTATCACCTCCTCCAGCGAGACACCGACGCCGTCTGCCACGCCCCGCATCTCCTCCAACAAGTCCGCGTCGAAGGCGCGGATCGGCTCGACGAACTCCGCCGCTTTCGCGAGCACCTGGCTCCGGCTCAGGCCCAGGCACCGCCGCCAGAGGCCGAGGTAGTAGTCTATGTTATGGCGGATGAGCCTCTTTGCCTGGACTCCATGCTGCTCTCCACAGGCGTAGGGGTCACCTTCAACTGTCACGATGGGAAAAGGACTCTCCAACATCCCACCCGCACCATATTTCTAGCAGGCCTCGATAAAGCATTACCCATGCAAGTGACGAATGAGGACATTTCCGTTCAGGTCACGGCAGAAAAAGGAGTGAGGCTACCTCTTCAGAGACTCAATGAGGTCATCGACCGCCATCGCAGGCATGCTCATGATCTCTATGGTGCCGCGGCTGCCGAGCTCAACAGCGATACGGAAGATAGTGTCGCTGTCCGGCGCCTCGACGATGTTGACGAAGTCGTAGGGGCCGAGGACGGCGTACTGCTCGATCACCTCGACGCCGAAGGCCTCGAGCTCCTTGTTCACCTCCTTGATCCTCTCGGGCCGCGTTTTTAGGGTCGTTCTCCCCTGAGGCGTCAGCTTGGAGAGCAGGATGTATCTTCCCAACTTGTACACCTAGGTGAAGATAACCGCGGGCGCCTCAAATAGGTTGCGGGTGCGGCCTACCGCTTCTCCATCTGGTTCAGCTCTAGCTTCTTGAAGAGCCGGCGGAGCTGTCGCTTCATGGAGGCTCGCTCCCTGCTCAGGCCGAGGTAGTCGGCGAAGTCGGGGGTGGTCTGGATGATGGTGGCCCGCCCCTTCCGCTCCCTGGAGATGAGCCCCATCTCCTCCAACATCTTCAGATGCCTGTAGGCCTGGCTCCCCCGGGCCTCCGCCACCTGCTTCTGCTCCACGGGCTGATGGTAGGCGACGTAGGAGAGGGTTCTGAGGGGGCCGGCGGTGAGCAGGGGCTTCGTGGAGAAGCGCCGCGCCTGCTTGGTGTAGTCAGGCTTCAACTGGAGGACCACACGCCTCTCCGGCAGCTCCTTGATCTCCAGGGGGCTCCCATCCCGCTCGTATATCTCGGAGAGCTTGTGGAGGAGGTCCGAGACCTCCATCTCAGAGTTCAGCTTGAGATGGGCGCACAGGGTCGCCAGGCTGAGGGGGCGTCCCGACGCGTAGAGCACCGCCTCAAGCTTCGCAAGCCTGCCGTCGTCGGTCTCGCTCATCCCTGGCCCCTCCCTCTGCGGAACTATCAGAGCTGATCCGGACTAATAACCTCTACGATGTCGACGATTCAAACGCCCGCGGCGATATCCCGCCTGTAGAAGAGGCGCCCCCTTATCCGGGGCACGTCGCCGTAGACCTTCTCCCTGGCCTCTCCGACCGTCTCGCCCTTGGCCAGGAGGGCGACGGATCGGCTCGACGTGGTGTAGATGACCCCGCCCTCCTCGTGGACCGAGGCGTAGTACAGCTCGGACCTCCGGGGTGGCTCGATGCTGAGGGACGCCCCCTTCTTTGGGCTGGTCGGGTAGCCCTCCGGCACTAGGTAGACGCAGACCGTCGCCAGCCTCTGGAAGGCGGGCCTTCTCAGCCGCCCTTCGACGATCTCCCATCCCACCTCCAGCAGCGGCGTCTCCAAGAGGGCGAGGACGTTGATGGCCTCGGGGTCCCCGAACCTCACGTTGTATTCAAGGAGGAAGACCCCCTTCTCGGTGTTCATGAACCCTCCGTAGAGGATGCCTTTGAACCTCCCGGCGGCGTCCGACAGCTCCCGGACGGTGCGCCTCATGATCTCCTCGCCCTTCCGGACCGCCGCCTCGGGCAGGTCGGGTAGGCCGTGGTCGGGGCAGCTGTAGCTCCCCATGCTCCCGGTGTTCGGCCCCTTGTCCCCGTCGAAGGCGCGTTTGAAGTCCCTCACCAGGGGCATGACCTCGACCAGGTCTCCGTCGGTGAACGCCTGCAGGGTGAACTCCCTGCCGACGAGCTTCTCCTCTAGGACCACCAGCCCATCGCTCCTGATCCGCTCGGCGGCGTAGGCCTCCACCTCTGCCGGGGAGTGCAGGTGCTCCCCCGTGATCTTCACTCCCTTGCCGCCGGTGAGCACATCCGGCTTCACCGCCACCTCCGGGTGGTCCCCGAGGAATCGCCTCACGTCGTCGAGGCTCCTGCAGATGCTGAACTCGGGGTTCCCCTCGATGCCATGCTCCTGGAGGAAGCTCCTGGTGAACGCCTTACTCCACTCAAGCCTGGCCAGGGCTCGCGTGGGGCCGACGATGGGAACCCCCAGCTCGTTGAGGCGGTCGGCCACCCCGGCGGCGAGGGGCGCCTCCGGCCCGATGAAGGCGATATCCATCCCCTTGAAGCGGTCGTAGCTCTCGGGCCGGGTGAGGTCCATGATCTCGACGCGTTTCGAAAGCCGGGCGATCCCCGGGTTCCTCCGAGACATCGCGGCGTGGAGCTCCACGTCCTCCTCCGCCAGCTTCTTGGCGATGGCGTGCTCCCTCGCCCCATGGCCCACGACCAAGACCTTCATCTTCGATCATCCTCCGAAGGGCGGTGCGCCGCCCTCGATAGATGGTTTACGATCCGATATTAAACTCCTTTCGCGCTCGATTAGCGTGGATCGTCGTTGGACTCAGTTTTATTAATCGATGAACAGATACTTGGATCGGACTCGGTGATTTCTGTTGGCTAGAAGGCTTGAACTGGATGATCTCACGAGGTTCGTGGCGGTCTCGGACCCTCAGCTCGCCCCTGGTTTGGACAAGATCGCCTTCGTGGCGGTGAGGGCGGATGAAAAGCGGGACGACTACGAGGCCGCCATCTGGATCGTGGACCGGCTCGACGGGGAGCCCGTGAGTTTCCTGAGCGGAGGGAAGGACCGTCATCCCCGGTGGTCCCCGGACGGGAGGCAGCTGCTCTTCCTCTCGAACAGGGGGCTGAGGGAGGGCGAGAAGGGAGTCGGCCTCTGGGTGGTTCCCGTCGGGGGAGGGGAGCCGAGGCCCGTGGTGAGAATGGAGGGGGGCATCGAGCAGCCCCAGTGGGGCCCGGACGGCGGCAAGGTCTTCTTCCTCTCCAGCGTCGGGAAGGCCGACGAGGAGGTGAGGGTCATCGACAGAATACCCATCTGGTTCAACGCCGCCGGCTTCACCTACCACAGGAGGAAGCACCTGCACATGGTCGATGTGGCCTCGGGGACGGTGACGAGGCTGACGCAGGGAGAGATGAACGTGGTCTGCGCCGCGCCCTCTAACGGCGGCAAAAAGATCGCCTACGCCGCCTCCACCGACGAACTCGACCCGCGCAGGATGGAGGTCTACGTGTACGACCTCGACTCGGGCGAGCACGTCAGGCTCGCGGAAGGCTTCTCGGTGGAATCCCTCTGCTGGGCCCCCGACGACAGCCACCTGGCCTTCCTCGGCAGCGACCTTAGCAAGGGGTACGCGACGCACACGGGCGTGTGGGTGTTTCCGGCTCGCGGGGGAGAGGCCGAGAGCCTGACGGCGAATTTAGATCGGGGATGCTCGCGCCGCGCCTACTACGACCTGAGGAGCCCCTTCGCCGGCATCCCGACCCCGATCTGGGACGGCGACCACATCTACTTCCCTGTCTCCGACGGCGGCCGCTTCAACCTCTATCGGG
>QMXQ01000130.1 GCA_003662205.1 Candidatus Bathyarchaeota archaeon | reverse complement strand
GATCACCCCCAAGCAGTTCGGCCCCTGTATCCTCATGCCGTACTTGACGCCGATCTCGATGAGCCGCCTCTCCCGCTCCGCCCCCTCGTGCCCCGTCTCCTTGAACCCGGCGGAGATGACGATGAGGGCTTTCACCCCCTTCTCCCCGCACTCCTCGGCCACCTGCAGCACGTGGGCCGCGGGTATCGCGACGACGGCGAGGTCGACCTCCCCGGGCACGTCGAGGACAGAGGGGTAACACCTCAGGCCGAGGATCTCCTCCGCCTTAGGGTTTATCGGGTAGATCTTCCCCCTGAAGCCGCTCTCGATCATGTTCCGCGTCAGGATATGCCCGACTTTGCCCGGCGTCCTGGAGGCGCCTATGATGGCGACGGCCCTCGGTCGGAAGATGGCGTCGAGCCTCAACTTCAGCGTCCACCCCGGACCCCGTGAGATGCGGGTTCAGGTATAGAAAATCATCCCCCATAAAAACCTTCATGTCGCCTAATATAAGCTCTGGATACCCAGCCTCTGCAAACCCTTTTTATCCCCCCGGTTCAAGCTCAGATAATCGGTTCAGATGGAGAAGAGACGGCTGGGCCGGACGGGTCGCATGAGCAGCATCTTGACGCTGGGCTGCTACGCCATCGGGTTCATCCCCCAGAGGGAGGCAGACGAGGTCATGGAGCTCGCGCTGGAGCACGGGGTGAATCACCTTGACGTCGCTCCCACCTACGGGGAGGCGGAGCTGAGGCTTCGGAAGTGGATGAGGGAGCACCGCGACGATTTCTTCCTTGCCTGCAAGACTAGGGAGAGGACCAGGGAGGGGGCGTCCGCTGAGATGAGCCGCTCCTTGGAGAGGCTCGGCGTCGATCACTTCGACCTCTACCAGCTGCACGGGCTAGACGACCTGGGGGAGCTTGAGGTCGCGCTGGGGGAGGGTGGCGCCATGGAGGCGATAACGGCGGCCAGGGAGGAGGGCGTCGTCAGCCACGTCGGCATCACGAGCCACAACCCTCTCACTGCCCTCGAGGCTCTCAGACGGTTCGACTTCGACACCGTGTTGTTCCCCCTCAACTACATTCTTCTGCGGCACGCCGTCCCGGAGAACGATTACCGCCCGCTGCTGAGGCTGGCCATGGAGAGGGGCGTGGGGATCATCGCCATGAAGGCTTTCACGAAGCAGCCGTGGCAGACGGAGGAGCGGGGGTATCAGACCTGGTATGAGCCCTGGGACACCCAGCCCGAGATCGACAGGGCCCTCTGGTTAGCCCTGAGCCAGGGCGTCACCACCGCCGCCTCAGCGGAGGACCCGAGGCTCTTCCCCATGATGGTGGACGCCGCAGAGCGCTATAGGGAGCTCTCCCGGCGGGAGCAGGAGGAGCTGGTGGCGTCCGCGGCCGGTCTCAGGCCCCTCTTTCCCAGGGGCTGAGGATCGAGCATCATCGCGACAGTAAACTTGTTAAAGGGGCTTAGCGGGAGTAAAGTGATGTGATCCCTCATGAGCCGAAGGCCAAAGATATTCGGCCATCTTATGGCGGAGGTCATACGTAAAGGTCGATGCGTGAGCTGCGGTGCCTGCGCCGCCGTCTGCCCCGTCAACTCCATCGCCTTGGAGGAGGGCGTCCCCAAGCTTGTGGGATTGTGCATCGCCTGCGGCATGTGCTACAACAACTGTCCCCGGGCGGAGTTCGACGTTGAGGAGATGGAGAGGCAGGTGTTCGGCCGCGCTCGAGGGGAAGATGAGGCGGAGACTGGCGTCGTCAAGGCGGTCTACGCGGTCCGGACGAAGGATGCGGGGATTCTGGAGCGCTGTCAGGACGGTGGGGCGGTGACCGCCATTCTATCTCAGTTCCTCGCCGACGGGGGCGAGTGCGCAGTGGTGGCGGGCCTCGAGGAGGGCAAGGTGTGGTCGCCTGAGCCCGTTGTCGCCGTGTCTCGGGAGGAGGTGGTGGCGGGGGCAGGCACGAAGTATACCTCCTGCCCGATCCTTGTTGGCGTGGCCTCCGCCGTCAACGAGTATGAGAAGCAGAAGGTGGCCGTGGTCGGCACCCCCTGCCAGATGAGGGCGCTGAGGCGGATTGAGACAGGCGACTACTCGGAGGCGAAGATCAGAGAAGCGGTCGCCCTCGACGTGGGGCTGTTCTGCATGGAGACCTTCGGCTACTCCAGCCTCATGGAGTTCCTGGAGAGGGCGGGCGTCGACGCCTCCAAGGTGACCAAGTTCGACATCAAGAAGGGCAGGTTCATCGCCTGGCAGGGCGACGAGCAGGTCTACAACGTAAAGCTGAGCGAGATGAAAGAGCTGGTCCGTCCCTGCTGCCACGAGTGCGACGACTTCGCGTCGGAGTTCTCCGACGTCTCTGTCGGCAACGTCGGCTCCCCTGACGGGTGGTCGACGGTCGTCGTGAGGACGGAGCGGGGCGAGGCGGCCCTCAGGGCGGCGGAGAAAGGCGGCCTCATCGAGGTGAAGCCCCTCGGCGAGGTGAAGCCCGGCCTGAAGGCGGTTGTGAAGCTCGCGAGGTTGAAGAAAAAACAGGCGAAAAAGGGGGAGTAGGGCTACCGCGGCTTCTCGATGAGCTTCCTCTTCCTCAGGATGGAGCCGTCGTTGTAGTGAGGCTTCCGTAGGACGGCGTCGCCGTATTTCTCGATCTCCCTGGCCTCGTCCGCGAGGAGGGCCGCCGACCGCATGAGCTCGTGGGCGGCGGCGCATAGGGCAGTGTAGGTCTCCCAGTCCTTCTCCTTGAAGCACGCCTGCGTCGTCAGGTTGGCGACCCTCTTCGCCATCTCGTAGGCGGCGGCCGCCTTCGCCTGGGCGTAGGGGTTGGAGAAGCCCGCGGCCTTGAGGGCCTTCTTCCTGGTGACGTTGAGGAGCGGCAGCTCGGGTTTCTTCCCCGCCTTCAGCTGCTCTATGAGGGCGTCGATGGCCTCGTAGACGACGTTGTAGACGCCCGTGACGGAGAGGACCTTGATGGTGTCGGCGTTGAAGATGGCCATCTCGATGGGGTCGAGGAACTCCCTTCGGGCGCCGATCATGGCGTCCGCCTCGACGATGATCCCGCCCATCCCCCGCTTCTCCAGCGCCTCCAGCAGCTTCTTCGGACCGTCAGAGATGACGACGACAGGGATGCCCGCCTCAGCGAGGACCTCCCGGGCCCGGGTCGGCCCCTTGGTGGCGGCGTTGGGGCTCACCACGAACACGAGGTCTGGCTTGAGGGCGAG
The DNA here is from genome assembly GCA_003662205.1 of Candidatus Bathyarchaeota archaeon. Classification (GTDB taxonomy): domain Archaea; phylum Thermoproteota; class Bathyarchaeia; order TCS64; family TCS64; genus B46-G15. Next base: position 1,536 of record QMXQ01000130.1, on the reverse strand, counting down.
CATGGCGTTCGCCACATCCTCCGACTGTTCCGGACCCATGTTGGCGCCGGAGGTGAGGACGCGCACCTCCATGTCCTCCCTCTCGGCCCTCTCGTCGAGGAGAAGCTCGACCATGGGAGCCGTCGCGATGTTGCCCAGTTTGAGGAATCCAATTCTCACCATGGTTTCCACACCTGACGATCATTGATCTGCGTATTTATATTAAACACTCGGCGGCCCGAGAACCCCTGAACTATGGACTGTTTTATTATCCATCAGCCGCATCAATCGGCCTCCTCGCCTCAATTATGGATAGCCCTAACGTCCAAAACCGGGAAAAGAGGCCTTTTCCAAGGTTTTTCGTTCTCCGAATTTCTGACGCTTTATAGAATAAGAGGTTTCAACTTTTAGGAGGTCAACGATGACCATAAACCGCTCCGGCTTGTTCTCCGCGCCCGCCTGCCTCGCGCAGGATGACGATGGGCGCGTGCTCTACCTGGTCGAGCATCTCCCAGGTGACCCCCGTGAGGCTTGCGCCCAGTCGCTCTGACATCTCCCACACGGTTCTCCCCGCTCCGTGTCCCCGCACTCTGTGGGCGACGTTCGCCAGCGTCAGCGCCCAGTCCGGGTTGAGGGGCTCCCCCGACAGGGCTATGGGTGTGGAGCGCGCCTTGAAACCGAGCGTTCTGCCGACGAGGAAGGTGAGGAAGCCGCCGAGGTGGACGAGGCCCGGGACTTCGACTCGGCGGGGGGAGAGGTGGAGGTTCCTCCAGGAGTAGGTTGTGTCGCCGTCCACGATCATGACGGAGAGCCTCCGCCCGGTCTCCGCCTCCAGGGCCTCCCTGATCCGCCTGGCTTCTGTGCTGGGGTTTCTCAGGGGGAGGCTCACGAGGGCGTAGGGGAGGTTGCTCGCGTCGATCCCGCCCTCGGAGTAGTGCCTCAGGGCCTGGAGGAGGCCCACGCATCGGAGGGCGACCTGCTTGTGGACCGCCCCGGCTGTGAGGGGGAAGCTCCTGAGGCGTCTGAGGGTTCTCTTCCTGAGCTTCGTCAGCCGCCCCAGCGGGCCGCCCCAGACCTTCCGCATCCACACCTTCGCGAGGAGCGTGGCCATCCTCCCGGCCCTGACCCGGGACTCGTCGATGAGCAGCCCCGACGCGGTCGAGAGGGCCTTCTCGGAGACGGTCACGATGTCGCCGTCCTCCACCAAGCCGCGGACCGCCTCCACGATCTCCCTCACGTGGTCTGTTCCCGGCCGCCAGTATCGCGTCCTTACCCTGATAGCCTTCAGCCTCAAGGCTCACCCTGCTGGGGCGAGAGCCCTCGCCTATACTCGACGCCTTAAGAGGTTAAAGCTGTCGGACCCGGCTAGAACCCGTAGCGACTCTTCAGGAACTCCTTCAGATTGAGGACGGCCTCCACGGCGGGCGAGTCCTCGTCGTGATCCAGTGGGGCCTCTCCGAGCATGTCCGCCTCCGCCACGGCAGGGTCGTAGGGGATGTGGGCCGCGATGGGGACGCCGACCTCCCGCATCCGCTCCTCGACGAAGATCCTCTCCCT
>QMXQ01000129.1 GCA_003662205.1 Candidatus Bathyarchaeota archaeon | reverse complement strand
GTCCTCCACCCTGAGGTCGCCTCCGACCCTGCTGAGCGCCTTCGTCGTCCTCCTCGGCACGATCACGTCTTCACTCAATCCCCTGCACCGAGGCTGGCTCCGACTTGGAGGCTATTAAAGGTAAAATACGTATGATACTCACAAATTGTTATCATAAGGGTTCCAGAAACATAGGCATCTGTATCGACGTGCTCGGTCCTCCCCCTCCACCCTGCTTCGCGGTTTCTACTCCTCGGTGAGGGTCCCTGCTGTCTTCGACAGCAGGGCGAGGACGGCCCACCCCAGGATCACAAGAATCGCCAACCGGAGGATCTGAACCGACTCCAGAGAGACACCTGCTCTGAGATCGGCGGCGGAGACATTAAAGGAACCTGACGGAACGACCCGGAACATCCGTTCCACGGGGGCGACGACCCCCGGGCCGCGTCTAGCCGCTCGCCCGCTTCCTCTGCAGCCATCTGAAGTATTCGACGAAGCCGAGGAGGTTGACGAGGGACGACCTCTCCCGCCGCTCCCCCGAGAACCCTCCGGCCCTACGCGCCATCGGATCCTCCGCTTTTATCCGTTCATACAGCTCCTCCAGCCCCAACCCCTCCCTCAGACCCTCATCGACTATCCGTCTCCACAGGAGGATCTGTCGCTTGTGAGCCTCCAGCTTCTCGACGCCATCGCCGGCGAAGCCGAAGTGGCCGTAGCAGACGACCTCGGGCCCGAGGGCGATAAGCCGCTCCAGGCTGCCCACGGCCTTGACGGGATTAAAGGGCGGCGGTGTAGTCGGCATGATCACCCCCGACTCGGCGGAGTAGAAACCGCCGGCGTCCCCTAGCACCGCGACCCTGCTCTCGGGCACGAAGTAGCTCTGGTGATGGGAGGCATGGCCCGGCGTCCAGATCACCTGAACCGCCACCCCGCCGAGGTCCAGCACCTCGCCGTCCCTGGACTCCACAACCCTATCCGGGGGCACGCCCCTGATCTCGCCGTAGCCGTCCACCCTGTCGCCGAAGAGCCGCCGCGAGGCAGCCTCCAGCCGGATCGGGTCGACCATATGAGGCGCGCCGCGGGGATGGACATAGAGCTTCGCCGTCGGGAACAGCTCCAGCAGCCTCCATGAGCCCCCGGCGTGGTCGAGATGGATGTGGGTGGGGGCCACATAGACCAGCGAGTCCTCATCCACGCCCAGCCGCCTCAGACCCTCCAGGACGCCCGGTATCGAGGCCGTCGGCCCGGGGTCGATGACCATGACCTTCTCCCCCTTCACCACATAGGTGCCGAGAACTCCCCGGACGCCGTGGTATTCGGCGTCGATCATATAGACAGCCCCACTCACATGCGCGTCGGCCATCTCCATCCACCAGAGGGACGCCATCGCCCCTTATTAACATAACCTGCCGACGACCATCATGACCGAATACGAGACTCCCTGCAGACGCTTACGAAAGCTTTTATCATCTCTCCCCGGCGGAGGTATTAGTGGAAATTTCAAGCGAGGCTCTTAGATGCAGCGTGGATCGCCTCTAGTTACCGTTCTACTCCCCACGTATAACCGCGCGCACCTCCTGCCTCGGGCGATAAGATCCGTGCTCAACCAGACCTATCCTCACTTTGAGCTCATCATCGTGGACGACGGCTCCACCGATGACACACCTAAAGTGATCAAGGCGTTCCGTGACCGACGAATCCGGTATATAAGGCATGATGAGAACAGGGGGATACTGGCCGTCCGCAACACAGGTCTCGACGCTGCAAGAGGAGACTGCATAACGAAGGTGGATGACGACGATGAACTGGTTCCCGAAGCCCTCGAGATTGCCGTGAACGAGCTGAGACGTCTCGTTCCCCGAGGAGTGCACTACGTCGTCTTTGACGTACTTGATGTGGAGAGAAACCGTCTCAGCGGGGCGGGGCCCCGAAGGGAGCGGCTGTTGACCTTTGAGGACTTCCTCTGCGAACGGGTCACCGGCGATTACTGGGGCATCATAACTCGGGAACTCATAGACGGAGAGAGATTCGACGAACAGCTCTACGGCGGCGAAAAAATAATGTGGCTGAAACTCAGGCGCAAAACGGCGACCTATTACAAACCCATGGTTTTATACCGCGCGCATCGGAGCCATGGCGGAGCCCGCATGAGCGCCCTGAAAAGACGGCTGGAGAACGCCCATCGCGTCGCCATGACGGAGGCGCAGTACCTTGAGGCATATGGAGACGACCTGAACAAGCTCTGCCCCAGAGTCCTCTCGCGACGTTTGGCAAGGCTGGGTTTCTATCAGACCCTCTCTGGAGAGATCAACAAGGGCAGAGAGACCCTTCGCATATCCCTCAGAACATGGTTCAGCCTTTCCGCATTGATGTTATATCTATTCGCATACCTTCCATGCAGACAACAACTGATCCGCATCTACTTTGAATTGATACATTAAACTGTTCCGACGAAAGCTTTCTCGTGTAAAAGGATTCACCCGGTCAATATCCGGTCTAGAGCCGTCTGATTTACGACATAAAACGTTATTCCATAAATTTCGTCCTTGTATATGAGTAGATTGGGGAATTCCCTGTTCACAACAGACCACACAGGATATGCCTGTTGATCCACGGATATCCACAGCGTTATATTGTGATCTTTAAACCATCTTGCGTATTCAACGGGGTCGGTTATGCCGTAGTAGGCGGGAGAATAATGATTTCCGAGCAGGGCTTTTGCCTTGATATGCCACCGTGAGACAAACCTGTAGTTCATAGTTGGATAGTCACAAACTACAGTGCCTCCGTGGTAGTACTCCATCGCCCTGTCAGCTGCTTCAAAGGCCATTTGAGGGTAGACCTGAAATCGTCCATAAGCCGGGATGAAATATGCGTAAGAAAGAAGGGTAGCAAAAACTAGGAGTTTCTCGATATGAAGTCTCTTCAGCCGCACAGCCACCAGAGGCAGCTTTGTCCTGAATAATAAGTAGATGAGAATAATGTATCCAAAGGCGGCGAGAGGAATGGACATTCTGAGCATGAGGAGCAAGTATTTTAGGATTTGTGCGAGATAAGGTACGAATAGGGGGCCGAAAACTACCAGACTTGCCATGAAAAACAGGTAGATATGATACCTTTTCCATTTTTTCCAAGTCATGTGGACAAAGACGCCTAGAAACGCGGCCATAGATCCCAGTAAGATGATTCCGGTAGGCTTTGTCGGCCATGCCCTCAGCTTCTCGACGATCCAGCTGAGCATCTGCTGTAGGAACGGCTTCCCCCCTCGGGTTTTGGTCCACCCGCCGAAGATATTGTATAGGCTCCAGTAGAGAGGGTAGAGCGCGTTTCCGGTTCGGATGATGAAAAACCAGCAGAAGACACTGGTCACCAAGAGCCAGCCCACCACGAAGGGCGCGATCTTCGTAGACGCGCGCTCCACGAGGACAACGCCAAGGATGAAGATTATAGAGACCAGCCAGAACTCGATGCGGCTCTGGGAGGCGAGGGCGAGAAAGACGCCGGACCAGAAGGGACGGGTCCTAAAGAGGTAGAGGCTGAGGAGGGCGAGGAAGAGGGCGAGGGTCTCCTGCATGGCGATGGCGTCGAAGACGACGGCGACGGGGTAGAGGGCGAAGAGGAGGCTCGCGTAGAGTCCTACTTCCCAGTATATGTTGTCCCTCCCGATGAGGTAGACGAGGTAGGCGTTCATCCCGCCCAGCAGGACATTCAGCGCCCTGTAGGGGGCGATGGAGGCGGTGTGGAGTAGCCAGAGGAGGAAGGCCTGGACGAGGTGGGGCACCATCCCCCAGTAGTACTCGCTGCCGTTGAGATCCCACATACGGCCCTGCTTCAGACCTATCTTCAGAGTGAGGTAGGCAATCTGCCAGTGATGGTACGAGTCCGAGTTCCAGTCGAGGGGTAGGAGGACCCAGGCGATGAGGCGGGGGATGACGCCGATGGCTGTGAAGAAGAGGAAGGTGTAGAGCCTGTTCGTCAGGATGGGAACTAGGCGGTCTCGGATGCCCATGGTTTAATGTTAGAGTTCAGGGTTCGATTAATGAATCTGCCGATCCTACAGATTTGGTCTACGCGGCGCCCTTCTCGCGGGATTAAAAAAGGGAGGGCTACAGTAGGCTCTCTAGTTTCGGGTCTTCCGCCTGGAGTTCTCGGCACTGGTCGATGGTCTCGACGGCGCGCCTGATGTGGGGGATGGTGATGGAGCCGCCGACGACGAGGGCGATGTTCAGCGCCTCGAGTAATTCGTCGTCTGTCACGCCGAGCTGGATGCACCTGATGATGTGGTAGGTGATGCAGTCGTCGCATCTGAGCACCGTTGAGGTGGCCAGGCCCAGGAGTTCCTTCGTCTTCTCGTCGAGGGCTCCGGCCTCGTAGGCGCGGCTGTCTAGGGCCCAGAAGCGCTTGAGGTTGAGGTTGCCGCTGCTCAGGATGCGCTCGTTCATCCGCTTCCGGTATTCGTTGAACTCCTGTAGGTCTCGCATGGAGGAGAAATGGCGCCTCAGCCCTTAAAAGGTTCGTTCTTCGGGGGTGAAGATTTTATGATGGGCGCGTCCACTAGGAATGGGATGAACGTGATAGGTGAGGGCAGCGACGTCCTCCTCTACCTAGACGCTAGGCGGACCTACCTGGTGCGCGTCGAGGCCGGGAGGCGGTTCCACACCCATAAGGGATACGTCGATCTCGGCGACCTCGTCGGGAGGCCCTACGGCTCCCCCGTGAGGAGCAGCCTCGGCGTCACCTTCCACGCGCTGCGGCCCCTGGTGCGGGACAGGATACTGAAGACGGATAGGCGGACTCAGGT
>QMXQ01000128.1 GCA_003662205.1 Candidatus Bathyarchaeota archaeon | reverse complement strand
CGCCTGAGAGCCCTCCACGACGAGGTGGTCGGCGTCATCGGACACGAGTTCTGACCTGACAGATCAAGCGTCTTCACATCCTGATAGAGGGGCCGGTCGTCTAGCCTGGTCGGGACGCCGCCCTTACGAGGCGGAGGTCGCCGGTTCAAGTCCGGCCCGGCCCACCAAGGCCCTAGAACTCTTTCTTGGGGCAGTTGATCTTCTTCAGCAGCTCCTCGCCCTCGGCTGCCTCCAGCTTGATGGTGTAGAGATACCTGCCTGTCCTCAGCTTCAGCTTTATCACGTCGCCCAGCCGCTTGACGCGGCACTCTCGGGCCTTCTTCGCCAGCGCCAGGAACTCGTCGGGGTCAAAGATCTCCTTCGGCAAACCCGTCCACCTTTCAGTGTCTTCTCAATTCAACGCGGGCCTGGATATTTAGCTTTTCGGCTCCTGCATCCCCGTGGGCTAGACGTTGAACTCGTCGCCGTCGTTCGGCGCCACGGCGTTCAGCCCCAGCTCGTCCCTGATCCACTGGGTTAGGGCGTCGCAGCTCTCCGGCTCGCCGTGGATGACGTAGATGTCCGGTTTCCCCCTCAAGCCCCTTATGAAGGCCTCCAGCTGGGTCTTCCCGGCGTGGGAGGAGAAGTCGAAGTGGCGGACCCTGGCCTTGACCACCTCTTCCCTCTCGCCTATAGTGAAGCGTCCGGTCTCCAGCAGCTTCGCGCCGCCGGTTCCGGGGACCTGGAAGCTGACGAGGAAGACGCCGTTCCTCTCGTCGAGGGCGAGGCGCTCCATGTAGAAGACGGCGGTGCCGCCCTGGAGCATCCCCGAGGGGGCGACGATGACGCCCGCCCTCTTCAGGGCCTCCCGCCTGTCCCTCCACCCCCTCACCTCCCTCGTCCCCGAGATGATCTTCATGAAGGTCCTCGGCGTCCTGAGGCAGTCGGGGTGGTCGAGGAGGATCTCGTTCACCTTCCTCGCCATGCCGTCGATGACGACGTTGGTCCTCAGCTTGTGGGCGTGGATGACGCTGAGCATCTCCTGGGACCTGCCGACGGCGAAGGCAGGCACAAGGACGCGGCCGTCGTTGTAGATGACGTCCTTGATCTCGTTGATGAAGGCCTCCTCCAGCTCCCGCCTGTCGGGGTGGTCCGTGGTGGCGTAGGTGCTCTCGATGATGACGGCGTCGAACCGCCTCTTCGGCACCCTCGCCCCGTGGACTAGCCTCGTGTCCAGGGTGTTCAAGTCGCCGGTGTAGAGGATCCGCCTGCCGTTCGCGCTCAGCTCGACCATGGCGCTTCCGGGGATGTGCCCCGCGTTGACGAGCCTGAAGTTGATGTCCTTCAGCTTCACCTCGGTCCCGTAGCTGAGGTCCTTCCTCTGCCTCATCATGTTCTCCAGCTCGATGTACTCGAAGGGGAGGAAGTAGCCGCTCAGCTTTATGAAGTCCTTGATGAGGAGCTCCATCAGCTCGATGGTGACCGTGGTCGCGAAGAAGGGCTTCCGCTCCGACAGGTAGAAGAGGGGGACGCCGCCGGAGTGATCCAGGTGGGCGTGGGCGACGACGATGCAGTCGATGTCCGTCGCCCTGACGTGGGCGGGGAACTCGGGCTCGTCGCCGATCTTCACGCCGTAGTCGAGGAGCAGGCGCGCCTGCTCGGACTCGACGAGGATCGCGTTCCTGCCGACCTCGTGGGTCCCCCCCATGAAGCGCAGCTTGACCATCCTTAACCTTTCACCTAACCTGTGAGACCTGTTTTTGAAACGATCCGGCCTTAAGAAGGTTCCGCCCTGGGGAACCGGCGAATCGCCTCAATCCTCTCCCCGGGGGCCTCGGCCCCCTGGGGGGACAGAAAGTCTATGTATTCCACGAACTTAACGGTTTCCACCCCCGGCCCCGTGCCAAAACTTATCAGCCCAGAGAGACAGCTTTTACCCGCGTTCAAGGAGGCATGAGTCCTGAGTGAGGAGCACGTGAAGGCCACGCGCAGGTATGTGTTCGGGACCTGGCGGTACCAGCGGACGTGGAGGCCCAAGCTGATCGTCGAGGCAGACGGCGCCCACTTCACCGACGCCGACGGCAGGCGGTACCTCGACCTCTCGTCCCAGCTCGTCTGCTCGAACCTCGGCCACGGGAACAAGCGGCTGAGGAGGGCCATGGCGGAGCAGGCGGAGAAGCTCTGCTACGTCGCTCCCGGGTTCACCACCGAGCCCGCCGCCCGGCTGGGCGAGAAGCTGGCGGAGATCACGCCCGGCGACCTCTGCAAGACCTTCTTCTCCCTCGGCGGGGCCGAGGCGAACGAGGCCGCCATCAAGATCGCCCGGTTCTACACCGGCGCCCCGAAGCTCGTGGCCCGGTACAGGTCGTACCACGGCGCCACCTCGGGCGCCATAGCGCTGACCGGCGACCCCCGCAGGCACTATGTGCCGGAGGCGCCGGGGGTGGTCCACGCCCCCGACTGCTACTGCTACCGCTGCCCCTTCGGCCTGGAGTACCCTGGCTGCGGCGTCCGGTGCGCCGAGTACATCAGGGAGGTCATCGAGATGGAGGGGGCGGGGAACGTCGCCGCCGTCTTCGTCGAGCCCATCGTCGGCTCCAACGGCATCCTGGTGCCGCCCGACGAGTACATGCCCCGGCTGAGGCGGATCTGCGACGAGGAGGGCGTCCTGCTGGTGGCGGACGAGGTGATGACCGGCTTCGGGAGGACCGGGGAGTGGCTCTGCGTCAACCACTGGGGCGTGGTGCCGGACATCATGACCTTGGCGAAGGGGCTGACGAGCGCCTACGTGCCGCTGAGCGCCACCATCGTGCGGAAGCCCATCGCCGACTTCTTCGAGGGCGACAACCTGTTCTGCCACGGCCAGACCTACGCGAACCACCCCCTCTGCTGCGCCGTCGGCCTCGCCGCCGTCGAGGAGTACCAGCGGCTCGACCTCATCAGCCGGGCCAAGAGGATGGGGGAGAAGCTTGGGAAGCGGCTGATGGAGCTGAAGGACGACCACATCTCCGTAGGCGACATCCGGGGCAAGGGCCTCTTCTGGGGCATCGAGCCCGTGAGGAACAGGGAGACGAAGGAGCCCTTCGCGACCCGGCGGCAGCGGTTTGAGCCCACGATGCTCAGCAGGATGGCGGCAGAGGCCCTTGAGAGGGGCGTCTACGTGATGACGGTGCTGAACACCATGATCATCGCGCCGCCTCTCATCGTGACCGAGGAGGAGATCGACGAGGGCATCCAGGTCCTCGACGAGGTCCTCAAGATCGCCGACGCGGAGTGCACGTAGCCGACGTCACGCCCGAGGACCCTTTAGGGCCTCGACGAGGCGCCTCATCGCCTCGTCGCCCCAGGGCCGCGGGTCGGAGACCACGGTCAGGGGTCGCCCTGTTCTCTGGCAGGCGTCCCTGCACCGGGCCTCGACCAGCTCGTCGAGGTCGCCGGCGCCTCGGAGGAGGATGGCCTGGGAGTAGCTGCTCGCCTCGACGTATCTCCCCACCTGCTCCGCCGCGAAGTTGAGGGTCTCCCGGTCCAGGGGGTGGACGGCCTCGAACTGGGAGAGGGGGTAGGTCTCCGACAGCTCCGCGGGGATGACGCCGAAGGGGGCCGTGTAGAAGCAGACGTGGACACCGGACGCCGCGTAGCCCAGCGCCTTCTCGACGGCCCTCCGCAGGCGTCGATACCCAGGTGCCCTGGCGAAGGGTTTCGCCTCAGGCGCCGAGGCGAGGAGGAGCCTCTCCGCGTCCCCGGGCGCCCGGTAGTGGGTCTCCAGCCGGCGGATGTGCCGGGTTACCTCCGGCCTCGCCAGGCTTGTGGAGTCGAAGATGAACACGCCGCGCCTCTTGTAGGCGGGGTTGCCCCGCTCCAGGGCGTCACGGTATCGCCTCAGGTGCTTCAGCGCGGAGGCCAGCGCGGGGTGCGCGCGGCTCCTCGCCTCCAGGAGCTCCCACAGGGAGCCCTCGGAGATGGCCTGCTTGATGGTGTCCATCTCCGCCATGGAGACATAGAGGTTGTGCTCCGTCAGCGCCCTGATGCGCTCCCCCTTCAGCATCTCCCTCAGCTCGGCGGCGTCGTGCCTGCGGCAGACGGGGCAGGAGCAGGGGAGATAGCTGAGACCGCTGAGCCGCATCGTGCCGAGGGGGGTCATGTACCGTCCCTCCCTCGCGTAGAGGGCGTAGGCGGCGGAGTCGAACATGTCGCAGCCGAGGGCGACCGCGAGGCTGAACATCATCGGGTGGCCGGCGCCGAAGAGGTGGAGGGGCCTGTCCGGCGGGAGGTTGAGCTTCGCCGCCATGATCATGTCGACGAGGACGTTGAACAGGTAGCGCTCCATCACCTGGGTCGGGCTGCCGAGGGCGTGGACCTGGAAGGGCATGGAGCCGATGGCCCGGGCCGACCTCTCCACGAGGTCGAGGTATCCGCCCCCCTGCACGGGCCCCACCCAGAGCGCGTCGTCGCCCTCGATGAGGGGGAGGGCTGCCCGCGCGCGCCTCAGGGTCTCCTCCACGGTCCACTCCGCCCTGCTCCGGGGCACGTCCCACCCGGTGGGGACGTCGAGGATGACGGCGATGTCCGAGCCGATGCGCCTCTGGAACTCGACGATCTCCCCGGGGTCGGCATCGACGCCGCCGTAGACGAGGATCTGGTAGGCGCCAGAGTCGGTGGCGACAACGCCGTCATAGTCGAGGAGCCTGTGGACCTCTAGGTCCGCGTCGCCGAAATGCTTCTTGATGAGGTAGGCGTTGGTGATGAGGACCCGGCAGCGGAACTCCTCCATCATCCTCCTCGGCGGTATCGGCTGGGAGAGGGGGTTGACGACGGGAAGGAGGGCGGGCGTCTCG
>QMXQ01000127.1 GCA_003662205.1 Candidatus Bathyarchaeota archaeon | reverse complement strand
GGTGGTGGCGGCGGGCGTCTGGTCCGCGAGGCTCCTCGACCCCATCGGCTTCGACGCCCTCATGAGGCCGAAGAAGAGACAGCTCTTCGTCTTCAAGCACCCGAGGCTGAAGGGGCTGCTGGAGGTGAAGGAGCTGAACGAGTACGGCGCCCTGCCCCTGACGGTGCTCCCGAAGGCGGGCATCTTCGTCAAAGCGGAGCTGACGGAGGGGAGCATCTGGCTCGGGTGCGCCGATGAGCTGGGCCGCGCCTTCGGCCTGGAGGACGACCCCCAGCCCGAGGAGGACTACTACACCAACAACATCTACCATGTCCTCGTCAAGTACCTCCCCTGCTTCGAGGACGTCCGCCCCGTGAACATGTGGGCGGGACAGTACGCCATCAACAGCTTTGACGGGCTCCCGGTCGTCACCTCGGAGGCTGGGATGATCTACGTCGGCGCGGCGAGCGGCAGCGGCATCATGAAGTGCGACGCCCTGGGCCGCATAGTGGCGGCCCTCCACGCGGGCGAGGAGGAGGTCGAGCTCTACGGCGGCCGCCGCTTCAGGGTCGCCGACCTCGGTGTCACCACCCGAAACGTCGAGAGGGAGACCTTCATCATCTAGCTCCTCCCCTCAATAATTTTTGATGACAACGCGGAAAGTATTTGAACATAGATTTTACTAGTAATTTCTTATTTCAATGATAATCCTCGATGTCGTTATATGGAGATCGTTAACCGTATCCGGAGCAGAGAAGGAAACAAAGGGGCGGACAGTATTTTTCGAAATTTGGGAATTTAAGATCACTCTCCCATGCAAGATCGTTGACTGAGCCTCGAAATTATATGCCAGGCGTTCCGTGATTCGCTTTACTGCATCTCTTGTTTTATTTACTGGATGGAATCCAAAATACGACTTCATTAAGCGTCAAGACCTCCCCCGGTTTACACGGAACCCTCATTTTTCAAGGAAAATGGAGTTCCATTTGATCCAGACGTCTTCTGACGGCTTGCTTCTGATCCCCGCCGATTTATCGTACGAGTCCCAATAGCTGTAGCTGAAGGCGAACGCGCCGGCAAATATGGGTTCGTCATAGATGGCCTGGAAGACTGCCTCGTAGGCGTCGGCCTGCTCCTGAAAGTCGGCGGGCCAGTCGGGGTTGTAGGGGAACCACTCGGCCACCTCCGGCCCTTCGGTGCCTATCTGGCTGGCCCCAGCAGCGCCGTCGTAGGCGGAGTAGGCCAGCTGCTGGAGAAAGATCGGCTTATGATATTTCTCGTAGATCGGCTCGTATCTCTCATCGATGATATTCTCCGCCCTTATTTTCATCTCCTCGATGCTGGCCTCTTTCTTGTCGGTGAGCGCCCACCACCATTTATCCCCGACCCAGTCCAGCTGTTTATAGTAGTCAAAGAACTCATCTTCCGCATAGTAGTCGGAACTTATCTTGCCCGAGTACGCGTTCCGAACGCTCTGAATCGCGTCGTTCACCAGGGAGTTCAGCATCCTCTTCTGGTCGTCTGTCGGGTCTCCCCAGAAGGGCCATTGGTTGGATATGACGAGAATTTCAACCCCGTGTTTCTCGGCCGTTTCCGCGGTCCGCACCATAGACGCCTTCCACTCATGGACCAATTGGATGTACCAGTCGTCGCTATGCCTCGTTCTGAGCCCCGCCTCTATCTCGTCGAAATTCCGTGGGTCGGTCTCTATCCCCGCGGCGAGCATTATCTTCAGGCCCCTTTTACGGGCCTCGCTGAACACGAGATCCAGTTGTTCCTCAGACCAGGTGTTGATGGGCTCGTGGGAGAACGTCAGGGGTTCGCTGCTCGTGAAATATGACGGAGTGTATGAGATTCCGACGTAATTGAATCCCTTCTCTTTGATTCGGTCAAGCGTGGATGCAACGAAATCATCGAAGGTGTCTTGATAATAATCGAGCAGGGATACGCCGATAATGAACGGCTCCGCCCTCTCCGGCAGCCTATCCGGCCTAAACGACGAGATATTAGCTTTGGGCGGCTCTTCGCTAAGCCATCGCCATTTTTTCACCTCGTCCTGTATCAGTCTCGGCTCGGTGCCCACGTGGATCTCCCGCCGAGCGTCTTCGCTATCGGGGGAGAACTCCTCGTCGGTGGCAAATCCGAAGTTATTGCGATTGTATTTATATCTCAGAGCCTGATTTGCCGGCGCCATAAAGGCAACCGTCCATATGTGGGGCGCCTTTTCCTCCATGGGAACTCCGCCATGCTTCCCGTAGAAGAACCCGTCGATGCGGATGTAGATTTTGTCTTCTTTTGGAGTCCATTCTGGGACTCTCACCTCGAAGGTCAGCAATACCTCGCCATCGCCGTAAACGGCGATAGGGGTAGGCTCCTCTGTCGGGAGAGGTTCTCCTCTCTTTTCTCTCACCCAGATGAATCAAAAAAACACCAGTAAAAAGAGGAGTAAGAGGGCAGCTCCTGTTAAGATTTTATTCATTTACGCTATCCTCTGAGGTGCGGTTTAAAAGGCTTTCACGCGCGAGTTTCTACACCGTTTAGCGCGATTTAAGCGGGTTATCTTATCGCGAAGTCGTGAGCCGAGTGGAAGAGACAAGACGGGAGTCGGTCAACGGGGCGGACTGCCCTGCTGTCAGGGGGCTCGGCGGAACGTGATGGGGTCGCCGACGCGCATCGCGGGGGCTTCGAGGCTCTCGGTTTTCACCAGGATGTTCATGTGGTTGGGCATGTGGGTTAGGTCGAAGCCGGCGAGGGTCCCCAAGACCTTGCCGCCGATGGAGACCTCGTCGCCGACGACGACGATCCCGCCGCGCTTGATCTCGAAGAAGGCGATGGCCGAGACGCGGTCGGCCCCTCCGCCGGGGGCGGCGTCCTCCTCGTCGGTTATCATCAGCTCGTGGATCTCGTTGAGGAGGAGCGCCCTGCTCCGGGCCTCGATGAGCTTGAGGCCCCGCCTCTCGAAGGTGACGTGGAGGAGGGCCACCACCTCGCCCGCGACGGGTCGCCTGTCGCCATAGACCTTTGGAGTGATCAGCCTCGGGTCGTAGGGTGTCTCGCTCATGGCTCGGCCTCGTCTAAGCCTTGACCCAGACTCCTCGCCTCTCCTCGGGCTCCTCGGAGTCGATGTCCATGTAGTAGTGGATGGACTCCCGGCGGGTGGAGGCGGACATGGTGTTCCCGTGCCTGTCGAAGGCGAGGCAGTTCATGCCCCCGGTCTCCTTGAGGGCGTGGATGTCCCTCATCGCCTGGATGCAGGCGTCGCGAACGGTCATGCCGTGCTCCATGTAGCTGATGATGGTGCGTGCTGTCGAGAGCCTGATGGCGAGCTCGCCCCTACCGGTGCACGCCGCCGCCCCCACCCTGTTGTCGCAGTAGTTGCCCGCGCCTATGATGGGGGAGTCGCCGACCCGGCCAGGGAACTTGAAGGCGGTGCCGCTCGTGGAGACGCCCGAGCAGATGTCGCCGTCCCCGTCGAGGGCCATCACGTTCACCGTCCCCTGCTGGGCGTCGGACAGCTTCCTATACCACTCCCTCAGCCTGTAGTTCTCTATGTACCAGGCGTAGTACTCCTTCCTCCTCTCGTCGAACCTCTCGTCCAGTCCCTCGATGGTGTCCTCCACGAAAGCCCTGTAGGCCGTCCTGCTCATATCCGTGAGGAGCTCGCTGCGCTCGAAACCTATGGCCTCGGCGAACAGCTCCGCCCCCGGGCCCACCAGCAGGACGTGAGGGGACTCCTCCAGCACCTTCCGCGCGATGGAGATGGGGTGGAGGTAGCCCTCCACCGCGGCGACGGCCCCCGTCCGCAGGGTCCTGCCGTCCATGATGGAGGCGTCCATCTGGGGGACGCCGAGGAGATTCGGGATGCCCCCGAGGCCGACGCCCGTATCCATGGGGTTCTCCTCCACCGCCCTGATGGTCGCCTCGACGGCGTCCATCGCCGAGCCGCCCTCTCTGAGGATCTTGGCGCCTATCGCGAGCATCTCCCTCGCGTTCCTGGTCCCGATTATGAAAGGTTTGACCATGAGACCACCAACATCTGATCCACTCCGACGAGGACGTATATAAAAATCAGCCATCCCCCCTCCTCGCAACCGATTTTAACGACGCCACCCACGATCAGGACGGAGGAGGAACTTGGGCGACGAGGTTAGGTGCCGCGTCTGCGGAGAGGCCCCCGGCCCGGTGGCCGAGGCCCTGGGCATCTGCCTCGACTGCATCCGGGAGCGGCCCGACGAGGCGATGCCCCACATCGAGAGGGCCCACGAGGTCGCGAGACGGCGGCATGGCCTCCCCGCCCGGCCCCCGAGGACAGAGGGAGGCGTCAGCTGCGGCCTGTGCTCCAACCGCTGCATCATGGGCGAAGGGGAGCGGGGGTACTGCGGGCTGAGGTGGAACGAGGGTGGCCTCCGATCCCTCTCCGACGCCTCGGAGGGGCTCCTCTACGCCTACCTCGACCCCCACATCACCAACTGCTGCGCGGCCTGGTTCTGCCCCGGGGCGACGGGCGCCGGATACCCGAGGTACGCCTACCGGGACGGGGCGGAGCGGGGGTACAGCAACCTCGCCGTCTTCCTCTACGGCTGCAACTTCGACTGCCTCTTCTGCCAGAACCCCTCCCACAAAGAGCTGGACCCCCGGAGGTGGGTCTCCGCGGACGCCCTCGCCGGGCTGGCGGCCGAGGGGCCGAAGGTCTCCTGCATCTGCTTCTTCGGCGGCTCCCCCGAGCCCCAGCTCCCCTTCACGATAAACGCCTCAGAAGCGGCGCTGGAGGTC
The DNA here is from genome assembly GCA_003662205.1 of Candidatus Bathyarchaeota archaeon. GTDB lineage: Archaea > Thermoproteota > Bathyarchaeia > TCS64 > TCS64 > B46-G15. The sequence continues at coordinate 179 of QMXQ01000127.1, read as the reverse complement.
CGGCGCGGCCGGCCCCTGCGCATCTGCTTCGAGTGGAACGGCTGCGGCGACCCCTTCCTCGTGCGGAGGGCGGCAGAGCTCTCGCTTGTGAGCGGGGGGAACGTCAAGTTCGACCTCAAGTGCTTCACGCCCGAGCTGAGTCTCGCGCTGAGCGGCGTCCCGAACAGGCAGGCGTACCG
>QMXQ01000126.1 GCA_003662205.1 Candidatus Bathyarchaeota archaeon | reverse complement strand
CGTGCCCGACCACTCGGTCGCGTAGCCTCCGACGTCGACGGTGACGGTCTCCCCCACCTTCGCCCTCCGCTGTATCTCCCCGATGGCCCGGGCGTCGGCGATGGTGGCTACGCAGAAGTTACTGGCGTCCTGGGCCATCAGCTCCTTGAGTATGTGGGTGCTGTCCCCGGTTCTGTCGCTGTGGTCGGCGATGACGACCGGCGTCCTCCCGGCCCTGGCGGCCTCTATCGCCCTCGCGACGCCCTCCCGGGTCTTGGGCAGCTTCTTCCCCGCGAAGGGCTTCCTCAGGCTCCAGATGTAGTCGGAGACGTCCTGGGCGATCCTCTCCGCCAGCTCCTGGTTGTCGTTGATGACGGCGATGACAGTGGCGCCGGCGTCGGGGACGTCGGCGTAGGCGAAGCCGAAGGCGACGGAGACGCAGTAGGCGTCCGCCTCCCTCTCCTCCCACATTCGGGCCCGGGCCATGATCTCCCTGGCGGGGTAGGCGTCCGTGCCCTGGAAGACGCTCGGGGTGATGACGCCGGGCTTCCTCAGGGCCATGGTGGGCCTGAAGTCGCCGCGGATGGTCTCGATGATGCAGCGAGCCGCCTTCACCCCGACCTCCTCCAAATCCACATGCGGGTACGTCTTGAGGATGAAGACGCCGTCCGCGACGTCGATCAGCTCATGGTCCTCGTTCGCGTGGAGGTCCAAGGTCACCATGATAGGTATGTCGCCCACGGCAGCCCGGACCCTCCGCACGATCTCGGCCTCGGGCTTGAGAACCCCCTCAGCCGCCATCGCCCCGTGGAGCGCGAGAAGCACACCGTCCAGACGGCCCGCCTTCTTCAGCCCCTCCGCGATGCCGTAGGAGTATTTGTCGAAGCACTCCCTCGTCAGCCAGCTGCCGGAGGAGCCGCCCCACGCCCGGGAGGCGGCGAGGATGCCGACGAGCTCGACGTCCCCCGCCTCCTCGGCTGCCTTTATGAAGCCGTTGATGTAACTCGGGATGCTCCTGTAGGCGTTGAGCACCTCCTCTCCGTGGAGGACGCCGCCCTTCTCGAAGTCCTCGACGGTCGTCGGCTTCGGGCAGAAGGTGCAGGTCTCATGGGAGAAGGATGCAACAGCGATTCTCATTCGATATCTCCGGTTACAACAACGCACGCGCGACCGATAAATCAGACGGTCCGCCCGAGGAGGTAGCCGGCCCGGGCCTCCGTGACCCTGACCTCGACGAAGGCGCCGAGGGCAGCGCCCCGTAGCACGACCGGCTTGTAGGCGTAGTTTCTGCCGACGAGGGTCCCGCCCCGGCCGAGCTCATCGACGAGAACCTTGCCCCTCCAGCCGACCCAGCGGAGACACCGCTCCAGGGAGAGCCGCCGCCATAGGCGGGTAAGCCTCCGCGATCGTCTCTTCGTCTCCCGGCCGTGGAGCTGCCCCTCCATCTCGGCTGCCTCAGTCCCCGGCCGGGGCCAGAACCTTGAGATGTTGAGGACGTCCGGCTGCACCTCCTCCACCAGCCTCATCGATGCCCCGAACTGCTCCTCGGTCTCGCCCGGGAACCCGCAGATGATGTCCGTCGACAGGCTCAGATCGGGGAAGGCCGCCCTGAACCTGTCGACGATACACCGGAAGTCGTCGACGGTGTAGCGCCTCCGCATCCGCCTGAGGACTTCGTCGCTGCCCGACTGGACGGGGACGTGGAGGAACTTGAAGACCTTCTCGGACCGGTAGGCCTCCGTCAGCTCGTCGAGGACGGGCAACGCCTGGTTGGGCGTCATCATCCCCACCCTGATGTAGAATCTGCCGTCGAGGGCGCTGAGCGCCTCAAGGAGCTGGGGGAGCCTCTCGCCCCGCCACCGGTAGGCGGCGGTGTCCTCGGCGGTCACCCAGATCTCCTTGCACCCCTGCTCCAGGGCCCTCCTCGCATCCTCCACGATCTCGTCCGCCGGGAACGAGTTGAGGCGTCCGCGGGCCTGCTTCACGATGCAGTAGCTGCAGTCTCCGAGGCAGCCTGAGGCGATGGGGGCGATGTGGATGAGGGGGTTCCGCCTCACTCGGGGCAGGCAGGTCCGTTCCGACCGGCCTCCCTGGAGCGCCTCCAAGCGCCTTCCCCCGATGGCCGCCTCCACGACCTCCACGACCCGATGCAGGTCGTCGGGCCCCATGAGGCTGGCTCCGGGCGCGATCTCCTCTACCAGCTCTCTCTCGGCCTTGGGCATGCAGCCCGCCACGATGAGGGGCCTCGCCAGGGATGAGAGCTCCCTGAGGCGCCTGACCACCCTCAGCTCCGTGGGCGTCTTCACGATGCACGTGAGGACTATGGAGGCGTCAGCATCCTCGGGTGAGGCGACGACGGTGTGGCCCGCCTCCCTCAGTAGGCCTGAGGCGATCTCGGAGTCGGCCACGTTGGCGCTGCACCCGAAGACCTCCACGTAGACCCTGGCCACGCCTCTGACGCCCCCCTCTGAGGGATGGTTGAGCGTCTAAATAAACGGTCCGCCCGAGGCGGCGAGGAAGCGCGCGCCATCCACTTTTTGGCAGGGGTGTTCGAAATCCTCGAATTTTCCTCCCTTTATAAGGGGTTTTTCCGTATCCCATTATGATAATCCCGGAGGAACAGGGTGCGCACCTTTGCACAGATGTTTTAAAATTGATCGCCTCCACGGCTCCAGATTATGCGTATCGCTCCCTTTAAGGGGGGTTTTTCTCTGTTTTATTCGAGGGTAAAAGGCGAAAATTCACACCTATAACATAAAAATGCTTGTGTCAAAGGTTATTTTTGATTTATATTTGTTAAGTGTGAGGTATCTTCGTTCCCATGGTGTTATTAGAGGGGCGGGGGTAGTCTATGTCGGTTCAGATAATACCAGCCCGGATGAGACAATCCGGGGTGTGAAGCGACATCCGCTTCCTGGTTGAATCTGCGGGAGATGTTGAGAATGGTTCTCATGGAGAAGGCGCTGAGCTGGACGAGGCACGAAGTCGAGGCCAAGGGGCTGCGGAGGCCGGGCGAGTGCAAGATCTCCATCATAGGCGTCGGCGGCTGCGGCAACAACACCATCAACAGGTTGATGAGCCTCGGCGTCGGCGGCGCGGAGTGCATCGCCATCAACACGGATATACAGCACCTGGATATCATCCACGCCGACAAGAAGATCCTCATCGGGGAGAAGATCACCCGGGGGCTCGGCGCGGGGAACATGCCCTACATCGGCAGGGACGCCATGCTGGAGAGCGCCCACGCGGTGGAGCGGCTCGTCTCAGGGATGGACATAGTCTTCGTCACGGCGGGCATGGGCGGCGGCACGGGGACGGGGGCGGCGCCGGTGGTGGCGGAGCTCGCGAGGAAGAACGGGGCCATCGTCGTCGGCGTGGTCACCATGCCCTTCAGGCACGAGAAGGGCAGGTTCGAGTACGCGCTGAAGGGGCTGAACGATATGCGGAGGGCGACCCACACGACGGTCATCATCGACAACAACAAGCTGATGGACCTGGTGCCGCAGCTGCCCATCAACTCGGCGTTCACCGTCGCCGACGGCATCCTGGCGAACATGGTGAAGGGGATCGTCGAGACCATCGCTCTCCCGAGCCTCATCAACCTAGACTTCGCCGACTTCCGGACCATCATGTCGAAGGGCGACGTCGCCATCGTCGGCATGGGGCAGAGCGACGCCCCGGACAGGGCCGAGGAGGCCTCCCGGAACGCCCTCAACCACCTGCTGCTGGACGTGGACTACGAGGGCGCGGACGGCGCGCTCATCCACATCAGCGGCGGCACCGACATGAGCCTCGGCGAGGCGGTGAGGGCGGCGGAGTCGGTGACCGAGATCATGGACGAGAAGGCGATGGTCATCTGGGGCGCCCGGGTCGACCCGAACCTGAACAACCTCCTCAGGGTGACGCTGGTGCTGACCGGCATCCGGTCCCCCCAGCTCCTGGGCGGCTACCAGGTCCCCGAGACCCAGCTCTTCAACCTGGAGCCCTTCGCCGGGCCGGAGGCGCCCATCGACCTCGGCCTGAAGCTCTTCCAGATGGAGCCCAAACGGCGCTGAGTCCCACCCTTTTTCTTACACCCTAGGTTCTGAACAGCTTCTTCAGCCTCTCGGAGAGAGTGATCCCGCTTCCGCACGCCTCCGTTCGTCCATTCCTGATGGCGTGGAGGACCGCCTCGACGTCGCGCGAGTCGGCCTCGACGACGGTGTAGGCGCGACCCACCACCTCAGGAATGTGGGCGTCGCTCCCCCCGGTCTGAGGGAGCCCGAGCCTCTCGGCGAGGGCGGCGTTCTTCTTCAGCATCCAGCCGTAGGGGAACTGGGCGGCGTTCGCCACCTCGACGGCGTCGAACCCCGCCTCCGCGATCTCCCTGCCGTTCACCCAGGTCTTGAAGACGGCGTAGGGGTGGGCGATGACCGCGACGGCGCCCTGGTCGCGTATCCTCTCGACGGTCTCCGCCGCCGGCAGGCCCGGGGGGACCGACTCGGAGGCGCCCAGAGCGAGGATGTGGACGCCGCTGGCCGAGACCTCCACGCCGGGGATGACGATGAGGTCGCCCCGCTTCGCCATCGCCTCGGGGACGGCGCTGAGGGTGTCATGATCGGCGACGGCGAAGCCGTCGAGGCCCGCCGCCCTGCACCGCCGGATCGCCTCCTCGACGCTTATGCTGCTGTCGCGGCTGTGGTCGGTGTGGATGTGGAGGTCGATCCGCAGCCTCAAGCCCGGACCCTCGTCCTCAGCCCCTGGCCTTGGCGATGCGCTGGGAGACCATCTCGGAGAGCCGCTTGATCTCCTCCTCGGGGACCTGCTCGAACAGGGGGGTCGGCTTGCCGATCTTCGTCCCCGTCACGAGGGGCGCCAGCGCCTCGCTCAGCGGCACGTTCCTCCTCGGCTCGCCGTAGAGCTGGGCCCAGAGGGCGTCGGCCTTGGCCGGCATCACCGGCTCCATCAGGACGGCTATCGCCTTGACCAGCCACAGACAGTTATGG
>QMXQ01000125.1 GCA_003662205.1 Candidatus Bathyarchaeota archaeon | reverse complement strand
GTTCATACGGGTCTTCGAGGCGGAGGCCCGGCGGACCGGCGCCGAGTACCTGATCCAGGGGACCATCTACCCCGACCGCATCGAGTCGGGCTTCCGGCGCCACTCCGACAAGATCAAGACCCACCACAACGTCGGAGGCCTCCCCCTCAACATCGAGTTCAAGGCCGTCATCGAGCCCCTCCGGGACCTCTACAAGGACGAGGTGAGGGCGCTGGGTGCGCGCCTCGGCCTCCCGGAGGCCATCGTGAGGCGGCAGCCCTTCCCGGGCCCTGGGCTGGCGGTCCGCATCGTCGGCGAGGTGACCGAGGAGAAGCTGGAGCTGCTCAGGCGGGCGGACGCCGTCGTCTGCGAGGAGGTGGAGGCCTCGGGCCTGAGCGAGGAGGTCTGGCAGTATTTCGCCGTCCTCACGGACACGAAGAGCACTGGCGTGAAGGGGGACGAGCGGGCCTACGGGTGGACCGTCGCGGTCCGCATCGTCGAGAGTGTCGACGGCATGACCGCCGGCTTCAGCAAGGCGCCCTGGGACCTCCTGGAGCGGATCTCGACGAGGATCACGAACGAGGTCCCCGAGGTCACCCGGGTCGTCTACGACATCACCCACAAGCCGCCGTCGACCATCGAGTGGGAGTAAGGGAGATGCCGCGGTTCAGCTACGTCGAGGGCGGGCCCACCGCCGACCTCACCGTCGAAGCCCGCGGCTCCACTCTCGCCGAGGCCTTCGAGGGCGCGGCGCTCGCCGTGTTCAACGCCATGACCCCCCTGGAGGGGGTCGAGGAGCGCGAGACCCGGCGGGTGGAGGCCCAGGGCGACGACCTCGGGGGCCTCCTCTACAACTTCCTCGACGAGCTCCTCTACCTCCACGAGATTGAGCTCCTCGTCTTCTCGGGGATCGACGTGAGCCTCGACGAGGAGCGGCTCCGCCTGACCGCGGAGTGCCGCGGAGAGCACTTCGACCCGCGACGGCATGAGTCGGGCATCGTCGTGAAGGCGGTCACCTTCCACCAGATGAGGATCGAGAGGGACGAGGAGGGCTGGCTCATCAGGGTCGTCCTCGACACCTGATCACCTGGGCCGACGAGGATCAGCGGCGGTAGACGATCCTCCCATCGACGATGGTCATCAGCACCTTGATGTCCTTGATCTCCTCCGGCGGCACCGTGAGGATGTCCCTGTCGAGGACCACCATGTCGGCGAGCTTCCCCGGCTCGATGCTCCCCTTGAGGTGCTCCTCCTTCCCCAGGTAGGCGCCGTTCCACGTGTAGAGCCGGATGGCGTCCATGACGCCAATGGCCTCCTCGGGGCCGACGAGCTGCCCAGTCCGGGTCCGCCTGGTGACGGCCTCGTATATCTGGATCATGGGGTTGCCGTCGCTGACGGGGTAGTCGCTGTTCCCTCCGGCGATGATGCCCATCTCCAGCATCGTCCTGTGGGGGTGGAGCCAGCGGGCCCGCTCGGGGCCGAAGTTCTCCACGTAGTCGTCGCCGATGCCCCACATGTAGCCGATGCTCGACGACGGGGTGACTCCCAGCTCCTTGATCCTCCTCAGCTGCTTCGGGGTGCAGAGGCTGTTGTGCTCGATCCTGTGCCGCATGTCGGGCGCCGGCTTCAGGCGCTGGGCCTCCTCGATGGCGTCCAGCGCCAGGTCGATGCCCCTGTCCCCGATGCTGTGGATGCTGACCCTTATCCCCGCCATGTGCGCCTTCACCGTCAGCCTCCTGATCTCCTCGGGGCTCGTCGTCATCAGCCCCAGCCCCTTCGTGCCACGGTGCTGCGGGGTGTAGACCGCGGCGGAGCCCCCGGCCCCTGAGCCGTCCCCCATGATCTTCAGCGACATCACCTTCAGCCACTCGTCTCCGTAGCCGGACTCGATGCCGAGGGCCGTCAACGCCTCCAGCAGGTCTGCTCCCTCGGGGCGCTGCGGGTGGACGCTCACCATGAGCAGCGTCCGGACCTGGCGGGCCCCCTCGGCCAGCAGCTGCTGGTACGCCCGGATCGCATCGCCGTAGGCGCTTGCGTCGTGGGTCGTCGTCACCCCCCACTCCGAGAACTGGTTCCAGACCCTTCGCAGTCCCTCCTTGATCTCCTCCACGGTGTAGGGCGGGATGAGCGAGGAGACCAGGTGCCCCGCCGTCTCGTAGAGGAGCCCCGTCGGCTCGCCGTCCTCGTCCCGGTCGATCTGGCCTCCGGGCGGGTCCGGCGTCTCCCGGGTGATCCCCGCCAGCTCCAGCGCCCTGCTGTTCACGACGTAGAGGTGTCCCGTCTCCTTGCTGATGAAGACCGGGTTCTCGGGCGCCGCCTCGTCCAGCTCCCACCGGGTGATGTGCCGCCGCTCCTCCAGCTTGATGTCGTTGTAGTTCGCCCCCCGGATCCATTTCCCGGGGCCCAGCTCCGCTGCCTTCTCCGCGACCATCATCAGTATCTCACGGATGCTCTTCACGGGAGGGGCGCGGCAGTTGATCTCGTAGAGCCGGGTCGCCGCGTGGCTCGGGTGCGTGTGGGTGTCGATGAGGCCGGGGAGCACCGTCTTGCCGCCGAGGTCGACGACCTCCGTGCGCTCCCCCGCCAGCCCCATGATGTCCGCGGTGGAGCCGACGGCCAGGACCCTCCCCGCCTTGACGGCCACCGCCTCGGCGACGGAGTCGTGGGCGTCCACCGTCACTATCTTCCCGTTGACGAGGACCATGTCCGCCGCGAGTCTCTCATCCAGGACCATCGAAGTCACACATCAACAAAGCCGCCGATGGCATAAAAGAGGCGCGTCCCAACGAAACTGAAGCGATTCGCCGGATGATCCTCTTGTTTTTACAAATCCATGTGTGGATGGTTATTCTGCTATTCCGAGGTATTCCCCATTCCAGCTGATTTTGATTCGGTCTCCCGTTTTCACCTCTGAGGGGACTGGAAACTTCATCCCCATCTGGAGCACGGCGATCCGTCTCCCGGCATAGCTGGTGAAGACCCGTCTCACCGCTTGAACGAAGAACTGCTCGTCCAGGCTTTCACCCACATCCTCAACGATCTTCTCCACCGCGGATCGATCCTCCTCAGGGATGGTCCACTGCGCCGCCTCAACGTTCTCCACGACCTGTGCGATGCTGCTGGCGCCCACGAGGACGCACCCGACGCCCGGCTGATTCATGGTGTAGCTCAACACGAGCTGAGCCACGGTTCTATTGTATCTCTCCGCCACGGGCCTCAGCCGCTCAGTTATCTCGATGCAGGTTTCAACTATGCGGCGGGGTACGATTGAGCGCTCATCACCCTTGTCGAAGGTCGTGTTCCTAGTCACTTTGCCCGTCAGCAGCCCCATGAGGAGCGGCGTATAGACTATCATGCTAATCTTCCTTCTTTCACAGATGGGCAGCAGCCCCCTGTACGTCTTCCGCTGCAGGAGGTTGTAGGGTGCTTGGACGCTGGGCACCTCCATCAGCTCAGCCCACTTCTCCAGCTCCTCCGGAGAGAAGTTGGACAGACCAACGTATCTGATCGCGCCGGTCTCCACGAACTCCCTGAGGGCGCCGATCGTCTCCTCAAACGGCGTCGCCGGGTCTGGGTAGTGGATCTGGTAGAGGTCGATGTAGTCGGTCTGGAGGCGTTTCAGGCTCTCTTTCACCGCCTGCCTTATGCTTTCAGGCCGCAGGTCTTGGGTGGGCCGCCCCTCCTCGGATATGACGATGCCTCCCTTGGTTGCCAGTATGACCTGATCCCTCATGGGCTGGATCGCCTCGCCCACGATCTCCTCGCTGATCCCCCTTCTGTAGATGTTGGCGGTGTCAATGAAGTTCACGCCGAGCTCCACCGCCCTCCGAACCATCTTCACGCTCCCTTTTCGGTTCTCAGCCCTAGACCCCAACGTCCTGCATCCCAACCCTATGGGGAACAAGTCGGATTCTCCAAGCCTCCTTTTTTCCATACCTCTCCCCCCTCTCAACATGCGCCTCTAACGCCTGCAAAAGTTTACCTAGATGAGAAAATCGGGCTCGACCCGTCTTTTCGTGGGCGGGATTTCATTAGGTGATCCTTTCCGCGGCATCAGTCGCGGGCGATCTCCTCCACCGCGCCGAGGAGCCGCTCGATCTCCTCCGGCGTGTTGTAGAGGTAGGTGGACGCCCGCACCGTCCCCTCCGGCAGCCCGAACAGCTCCTTCATCAGCGGGAGCGCGCAGTGGTGCCCCGAGCGGACGGCGATGTCGTATTCGGCGTCCAAGCTCAGCGCGACGTCGTGGGGGTTCATGTCGCGGATGTTGAAGGAGACGATGCCGACGCGCAGCCGGGGGTCGCTCGGGCCGTAGACGGTGACGCCGTCGATCTCCCTCAGCCCCTCCGCCAGCCTCTCGGCCAGCCTCGCGTCCCACCGCTCCACCGCGTCCATCCCCACCCGGTCGAGGTAGCGGCAGGCCTCCCCGAGGCCGATGACCTGGGCGATGGCCGGCGTCCCCGCCTCGAACCGCAGCGGCGGCTCGGCGAGCTCGTAGCTGTCGATGCTGACGTCGGAGATGGTGCCGCCCCCGATGCAGAGGGGCTCCGTCCTGTAGAGTTCCGCCTCGGCGATGTAGAGGCCGCCGGACCCTGTCGGCCCCAGCATCTTGTGGCCGGAGAAGGCGAGGAAGTCGACCCGGGAGTCCCGCACGTCCGTCTTCAGGTGGGGGACTCCCTGCGCGCCGTCCTCCAGCACCAGCGCCCCGTGCTCGTGGGCGATCTCGGCCACCTCTTTCACGGGGACGATGCAGCCCAGCACGTTCGACACCCGGGTCACGGCCACGAGGCGCGTCTCGTCGTCCACGGCCGCCTCGAAGTCCGCCATGTCGAAGATGCCCTCGGAGTCGGGCCGCACCACCTCGACCCGGCAGCCGTACCTCCTGGCGACCCTGAGCCAGGTGATGAAGTTGGAGTGGTGCTCGATGACCGTGGTCACGATCTTCTCCCCCTTCCTCCAGTCGAGGGCGTTGGCGACGAGGTTGATCTCCTCCGTCGTGTTCCTCATCATCGCCACGCTCTC
>QMXQ01000124.1 GCA_003662205.1 Candidatus Bathyarchaeota archaeon | reverse complement strand
GGCTGGGGGAGGGGCCGACGGCCCTAGACCTCCACATCGAGATGGCGGCGAGGCACCCGGCAAGCCTCCCGGTGGGCGTGGTGATAAGTTGCTGGGCCCTGAGACACGCCAAGGCAACCATAACAAACGACGGAAAGGTCACAATAGAGAAAGGCGCTTAGCGGTCCCCTCTCTTTCTCAATCCATCCTAAAATTTTTCTGGGCCCGGGAGTCGGGAGCGGCTCATCCGCCTCCTACGGGCGGGAGCAGGGCTAGCACGTCGCCGTCCTTGAGCATCGTATCGAACCTGTCGAGGCTGTTGATGTTGACGCCGTTCAGCATGTAAGAGAGGAAGCTCCGCACCTGCTTCTCGCTGTCGTAGACGTAGCGGGCGAACTCGTCGCCGTAGCGCTCCACCAGCAGGTCGATGAGGTCCCCGACCGAGGACTTGGGCGGCAGCACCACCCGCTCCGCCTTCTTGCCGGCGATCTCCCTCAGCATGGCGTAGAACCTGACCTCGACCTCCATATCCACCAGTTTTACACCTGGGAGCCGCAGATTTATACGTTGCGAACGGCAACACGGAAGAAGGAGACGCGCCGGATGGTCCAGGTCACGGTCAGGATGCTGGGAACCCTCAAGGAGGTCTCGGGAACGGGGGAGGCCATGCTCACCCTCCCGGGCGAGGTGGACGTGGCCGGGGTCGTTCAGAGGCTCGTCGAGGAGCACGGCGACGGGCTGGCCGCGCTGCTGCTGGACCCCGTGCTCCGGAGCCCCCTGCCGAACGCCCTCATCCTGCTAAACGGCGTGGAGATAAACAACCTGGACGGGCTGGGGACCCGGGTCGGCGACGGCGACACACTGGTCCTCCTCGCCGTGGCCCACGGCGGCTGAGGCGCCGGCGGGGAGGGTTTATATCAACCTCCAACTCCATTCGATCGGATCATGAAGGTCGCTCCCCTCTGCACGAAGTGTGGGTCTAAGCCCTCAGTCTACTTCAGGCCCTACTCGGGGGAGCGGCTCTGCCCCGGCTGCTTCGCCGCTTCCATCAGGGAGCGGGTGGAGCGGACCATCTCCCGGTTCCGCATGTTCGAGTTCGACAGCAGGATCGCCGTCGGCGTCTCGGGGGGCAAGGACAGCCTCAGCCTCCTCCACCTCCTCGTCGAGATCGAGGAGCAGTTCCCGAAGGCGGAGGTCATCGCCGTCTCCATCGACGAGGGCGTCCGGGGCTACAGGGATGAGGCCCTCAGGCTCGCCGGGGAGGCGTGCAGAAGCCTCGGCGTCGAGTGGCGCACCCTATCCTTCGCCGACCTCTTCGGCCTGACGATGGACGAGATCACCGGGAGACGGGGGGAGCTGACGCCCTGCTCCTACTGCGGCGTCCTCCGCCGGAGAGCCCTCAACCAGGCCGCGAGGGACGTGGAGGCAGACCGGCTCGCCACGGCCCACAACCTGGACGACATGGCCCAGACCGCCCTCCTAAACCTGATGCGGGGCGACCTGAGGCGCCTTGCGGGGATGCACCCCGCGGGCAGCGACCTCCCCGGGTTCGTGAGGAGGGTGAAGCCCTTCTGCGAGGTCCCCGAGCGAGAGTCCACCCTCTACGCGTACCTGAGGGGCATCGAGTTCCAGAGCAGGCCCTGCCCCTACGCCGAGACCGCGATGAGAACCGACATCCGCAGGTTCCTCAACCGGATGGAGGTCAAGCGCCCCGGCATCAAGTTCATCATCTACAGAGCCGCCCTGGAGATTATCCCCAGGATCAGTGTGGGGGGCGCGGAGCCCAGCGGCCGCTGCCGGATCTGCGGCGAGCCGACCCGGGGAGACGTATGCAGGGTCTGCCAGCTGGTCGGGGAGCTGTCCAAGGAGGCTGAAGGGGAGCAGCCCTCCTGAGGCGGAGCTGGGGACACCTTTAATAGAAAAAGCTGTATCTACACTAAGCGTTCATCATGGAGGGACAATGGAGTTGGGTGAGATACGCGTCGCTATAGCCGGCCTCGGGAACTGCGCCTCGGCCCTCATCCAGGGAGTCGAGTACTACCGCGACCAGTGGGAGGGCGAGGTTCCGGGCCTTATGCACGTCAATTTCGGGGGTTACCACATCAGCGACATCAAGTTCGTCGCTGCCTTCGACGTCAACAGCCTCAAGATCGGGCGGGACATCTCCGAGGCGATCTTCGCTGACCCCAACTGCTGCGCCAAGTTCTGCGACGTCCCACCCCTCGGCGTCAAGGTCCTCCCCGGACCCGTCTCCGACGGCGTCGCCCCTCACATGATCGAACCTTTCCACGTCGAGGAGACCGAGCCGGTGGACGTGGCCGAGGCGCTGAGGGAGAGCGAGGCGGACATGCTGGTGAACTACCTCCCCGTTGGCAGCGCGGAGGGGACCCGCCTCTACGCCCAGGCAGCGCTGGACGCCGGCTGCGCCTTCGTCAACTGCATCCCCGAGTTCATCGCCTCAGACCAGGCCTGGGGCCGGCGGTTTGAGGAGGCGGGGCTGCCCGTGGCGGGCGACGACATCAAGAGCCAGGTGGGCGCCACCATCCTCCATCGAGCCCTGGCGGAGCTCTTCTACGAGCGGGGGGTCCACATCGACTCCACCTACCAGCTGAACATCGGCGGCAACACGGACTTCCAGAACATGACCGTGGAGGAGAGGCTCAAGACCAAGAGGGTGAGCAAGACGGAGGCGGTCAAGAGCCTCATACCCTACGACATGCCCACCCGCATCGGGCCGTCGGACTACGTCCCCTTCCTCGGCGACAAGAAGATCTGCTACATACGCATCAACGGCCAGGGCTTCGGCGACCTCCCCATCACGCTGAACGCCAAGCTGGAGGTGAACGACTCCCCCAACAGCGGCGGCGTCGTCATCGACGTCGTCAGGGCGGTGAAGCTCGCCCTAGACCGCGGCATATCCGGCCCCCTCATCAGCATCTCCTCCTACGCCTTCAAGCACCCGCCCGTCCAAGTCAGCGACGACGTGGCGCGGAGATGGGTGGAGGAGTTCATAGAGGGGAAACGGGAGAGATAACCCCGTAAGGCTCGGAAGGGAGCCGCCCTTGAAGAGGATACAGGTAGAGGCGGAGAGATGCGCGGGATGCCGACTCTGCGAGATGATATGCTCCTTCCGCCACGAAGCCAAGTTCAGCCCCGCCCTCTCCCGGGTGAGGGTGATCAAGGAGGACAGGCACGGCCTCGACTACCCCGTTCTCTGCCACCAGTGCGACCCCTGCCCCGCCGTCGCCGCCTGCCCCACCGGCGCCCTGACACGGTCAAGCCGCGGCGTCATCGAAGTTGACGAAGCCGCCTGCACCGGCTGCGGGGCCTGTGTGGACGCCTGCACCCTCGACGCGGTGCACCTCGACGACTCGAAGCCCCTCATCTGCGACCTATGCGGCGGAGAGCCGGCCTGCGTCGAGAGGTGCCCGACGAGGGCCCTGACCTTCACGGACTCTGAGGAGATTAGACGCCCGGAGGAGGCGTTCAGGGAGCTCCTGGGGAGGTGGGGCATCGCTGGCTGACCTATACGGGTACGCCGGAAAGGTGCTCAGGGTAGACCTCACCCGGCAGAAGACCCGCGTCAGCGACCTTGAGCCGGACCTGGCCGCCGGCTTCCTCCCCACGCGCCACTACACCTCCGGCGTCTTCGAGCACGCGTGGGAGGTGAGCGGGGAGAGGCTGGCGGAGGAGTACAACGTTAAGACGAGGGGGTGCTTCGCCTGCACCATCCCCTGCAGCCGCTTCTACGTCGTCAAGGACGGGAAGTTCGCCGGGCTGTACGGGGAGGGGCCGGAGTACGAGGCCCTCGGCTCCTTCACCGCCCGGGTGGGTAACAGCGACCTCGACGTCGCCCTCAAGGCGAACGACATGTGCAACCGGCTCGGGCTGGACGCCCTCACCACCGCCGAGTGCATCTCCTGGGCGATGGAGCTCCACGAGAGGGGCATGCTCAAGAGGAGCGAGGCGGACGGCCTGGACCTGTCCTGGGGAAACGGGGAGGCGATCCTCGCCCTCATCGAGAAAATAGCCCGCCGCGAGGGGTTCGGCGACGTCCTCGCGGACGGCTCCAGGGCGGCCGCCGAGAAGCTGGGCAGGGGCGTGGAGCTTACGATGCAGGTGAAGGGTCTCGACCTCATCATGGCGGATCCCCGCGGCCTCAAGGGATTCGGCCTCGGCTTCGCCGTGGCGAGCAGGGGTGGGGACCACCTGAGGAGCGAGCCCTTCATAGAGCTGAGCGACGACCCCAGGCGGGGCGAGGAGCTGTTCGGCGTCCCCGAGGCGACCCTCAGGCTCGCCCACAGGGGCAAGGGGAAGCTCGTCTCCTACTTCGAGGACTGGTGCGCCATCATCGACGCCCTCGAAACCTGTAAGAACATCATGCAGAACATGGAGATACTCACCTTCGAGAGGGCAGCGGAGGTCATCGAGGCGGCGACCGGCATGAGAATGCCCGCCTCCGAGGTACGCCGCGCCGGGGCGAGAATCGTGAACATCGAGCGGATGTTCAACGTCCGGGAGGGCGTCAGGAGGAGGGACGACACCCTCCCCCGAAGGTTCAGGGAGGAGACGCTGCCCGAAGGCCCGAGCCGGGGCACCGTCTTCGAGCAGGAGCCCATGCTGGACGAATACTACGCTGAGCGAGGATGGGATCAAAGGACGGGCATACCGACCCGCGAGACCCTTGAGAGCCTCGGCCTGGGCTACGCGGCCGACGAGCTTCGAAAAATCAAGGCGTCTGAGCGGAACTGAGGTCAAAGCAGCCCGGGAGGTCGGGCGCTACATGTCCACCCTGATGGTGAGCCGCTGGGTGAGCTCCTTGTAGCGGTTGCGGATGGTGACCTCGGTCACGTGGGCGCCCTTCGCGATCTCGCCCTGGGTCCGCCGCTCATCCGTCAGCAGGCTCGCGATGTACGTCGCCGCCGCGGCGATGCCGGCGGGCCCCCGGCCGCTGGTCAGCCGGAGCTCGATGGCCTGGTCGAGGATCTTCATGGCGATGTTCTCGGTGTCCCCGGACAGGGTGAGAT